>NZ_JASCON010000019.1:0-68030 GCF_029959585.1 Pseudomonas sp. PS02302 | reverse complement strand
GTCGCCGCCTGCATGACCTCCAGAAAGCGCCGGTGCACGCCGGCGCGACTGTGGGCCAGGCCACCGTCGCCCACGTCGGCCAGCAGCGCCCGCCACAGCTGCGCCTGCCAGCGACAACTCTCCGGCAGGGGGCGCCGGCCGTCACGCAGGCTGGCCAGCAGATCGCGGCCCGCCGCCCAGTCGTTGAGCCAGTCGGCGCGATAGACCTGGTAGCCGTCATAGAGATCGGCCAGGCGCTCGGCCAGTTGATATCTCTTGCGCAGATCGCCGTCATCGTCGAGAAAACGCCGCAGTGCGGCGAAATCCGGCTGCAGGAGCAGCGTCGGCAACAGCCGCATCAGGCGCCAGGTCAGGGGCGCGCGGTCCAGCGGCGAGGATGGCGGTACCTGGTCACGGCCCAGCACCTGGCGATAGGTCCGCCAGAGAAAGGCCGCCGGCAGTTGCACTTCCAGCGCCGCGGCCACCCCGCAGCCGCCCTCGTCGTCCCCGCGCGGATCTTCGGCCAGCGCCAGCTTGAGCCACTGGGCGATGCCATTGCTTTGCACCAGCACCTGTTCGTTTTCCAACGGTGCCAGGGGATACCGCCGCATCCAGCCGACCGCCAGGCCGCGCAGCTCTTCGAGCCGATTGCCGTGTACCACCATGAATCCGGGAGTGAGCGCCTCGGACATCCTACGCCTCGCTGTTCGCTGTCTGCGGCCAGGGTAGGGATCACCCGCGCCGGATACCAGCCCGCAATGTGCTGACCGACGCATGACGCAGCGCACAGCCGCCCTCGTATCCCCGCCTGCGACGGGGTTCCAGCCGGTAGACTCACGGTCTATCGGCCGTCGGCCATCGACAGGATGTTTTCATGCGTTTCCTCGTTGCCCTCCCCCTGCTTCTGGGCGCTGCCCTCGCCCATGCCGATAACGGCGAGCCCGTCGACTGCGCCAGCCTGCAGGCCCAATTGCCGCTCCCGGTGCTCCAGCAGACCTCCGGCCTGCCGCTGGCCTATGCCCGGCAGATCGCCGGCGGCTGCGCCTTCACCGACCGCGACACCGGGCAACCGGCCAACTACCTGCTGGGCCTGTCGGCGGGCTACGAGAACGGTGGCAGGGCGCTGCCCAAGCTGCGGCGGCAGGTGCAATCGCTCAGCGAGCAACTGGAGTGCAAGGCCATCGATGGCCTCGGCGAAGGCGCCAGCGCCTGCAGCAAGCCGCTGCTGGGCACCCAGGTCTTCTTCATCAAGCGCGACCGCATCCATACGGTCACGGCGTCCAGTCCGCTGGAATACGAGAAACCCGAGTTGGCCGCCAAGCTGCGCCAGGCGGCCCAGGCGACTGCCCAGGCCTGGGCGCAGCGGCTATAGAGACAGGCGCGCCTTAGTGGCCGCGCCGATTGAGGTCTTCCGAATAGAGATCGTCTTCCAGCTCATTGCCCGGGATGGCATGTTCTTCCGCCGCCCAGGCACCCAGATCGATCAATTTGCAGCGGTCGGAACAGAAGGGCCGGTTGGCGCTCTTCTCGCTCCATTCCACGGGTGCGCCACAGGTGGGGCAATCCACGGTAAGAGTGCTCATGCTTGGCCTCCGTCAAGGGTCAGATAAAAGGAATGCAGGCGCTCCACCTCAGTGTGGAGCTGGGCGAGATCGCCGTCGTTGCAGATGACATCATCGGCCTTGGCCAGCCGCTCGGCACGCGGCAGCTGTGCCGCCAGGATGGCCCGCACCTGAGTCTCGTCCACCCCGTCGCGACGCATGGCCCGCTCAAGCTGCAGCGCTTCCGGCGCGTCTATCACCAGCCCCCGCCGGACCAGCGCCCGCTGCCCGGATTCGAACAGCAGCGGCGACACCAGGATGGCATAGGGCGACGTTGCGCGGGCCAGGGCCGCCAGGATTTCCTGGCGAATGAGAGGATGCAGCAGGGCTTCCAGCCAGCGCCGCTCAGCCGGATCGGCAAAGATCGCCGCCCGCAGCGCCGCCCGATCCAGGCTGCCATCCGGCCGCAAGACAGCCGACGAAAAATGCCCGGCGATCTCGGCCAGCGCCGGCCGTCCCGGCTCCACCACCCAGCGGGCGGCCTGATCGGCGTCGACACAGGTGATGCCCAACTGGGCGAAATGCTCGGCAGCGGCGCTCTTGCCACTGCCGATGCCCCCGGTCAGGCCGAGGGTCCAGGCAGAAGTCATCGGAATCCGGCGAAGTTCAGGTACAGGCCGGTTATTTGATCACCCCAGAGCAAGGCAATCCACCCCGCCACGGCCAGATAGGGACCAAAGGGCAAGGGCGTACTGGTTTCCGCCCGCCGCAGCCGCAGGGTGATGACACCCAGGATGGTGCCCACCAGCGAAGACAACAGGATGGTCAGGGGCAGGATCTGCCAGCCCCCCCAGGCACCGAGCAGCGCCAGCAGCTTGAAGTCGCCATAGCCCATGCCCTCCTTGCCGGTCACCAGGCGGAACAGCTGGAACACCAGCCACAGACTCAGATAACCTGCCACCGCGCCCCAGACGGCATCACCGAGATTGGTGAACAGCCCGAACTGATTGGCGATCAACCCCAGCCACAACAGCGGCAGAACGATCACGTCCGGCAGCAGCTGATGATCGGCATCGATCAGACTGGCCGCCAGCAGCCCCCAGGTCAGCAGCAGAAAGGCCCCGCCCTGCCAGGTCACGCCCAGGTGCCAGATGACCCAGGCAGACAACAGTCCACAGGCGAGTTCAACCAGCGGATAACGTAGGCTGATGGAGGCCTGACAACCCTTGCAACGACCGCGTAGGAGTAGATAACTCACCACCGGCACATTTTCCCGAGGCCGCACAGCACGCTGGCATTGGGGGCAGCGGGAAGCAGGTCGCGCCAGATTGAAAGCAGGCCCCACGGGCTCAGCCGGCAGCTCCAGCACCTCACGCGCCTCCGCCTGCCAATCCCGCCTCAGCATCACCGGCAGCCGATAGACCACCACATTGAGAAAGCTGCCCACCAGCAACCCCAGGACCAGCGCGCACAGCGTCGCGGCCAGCGGCACACCGGCCAGGAACTCCAGCAGGACCATCAGACGACGTTGCCGAGCTGGAAGATGGGTAGGTACATGGCAATGATCAGACCACCCACCAGGACCCCTAGGACCGCCATGATCATCGGCTCCATCAGGGTGGTGAGGTTGTCGACCATATTGTCGACTTCGTCTTCATAGAATGTCGCGACCTTGGACAGCATCTCGTCCAGCGAACCCGACTCTTCGCCGATGGCGGTCATCTGGATGGCCATCGAGGAAAACACGCCGGTAGTACGCATAGAGAAATTGAGTTGCATACCGGTGGAGACATCATCTTTGATCTTCTCCACGGCATTACGGAAGACCACGTTACCGGTCGCACCAGCAACTGAATCCAACGCATCCACCAGCGGTACACCCGCCGCAAAGGTAGTGGCCAGGGTCCGGGCATAACGCGCAATAGCCGACTTGTAAAGAATGGAGCCAACCAGCGGAATTTTCAGCAAACTTCGGTCGACGGCGTCGCGAAATTTCTCTGACTTCTTGTAGAAGTGCCGCAGGACAAAAGCCAGTACAAAGATCCCGCCAAGTACCAGCAGCCACCATTCCTGCAGAACCTCGGAAATGGCGATGACCATTAGGGTGAACGCTGGCAACTGGGCACCGAAGCCTTCGAATACCGACTGGAACTGGGGGACCACCTTAATCAATAGAATGGACGACACGATAAGTGCCACAACGATGACCGCCGCCGGATAGGTCATGGCCTTCTTGATCTTCTTCTTCAGCGCCTCGGTCTTTTCCTTGTAAGTCGCTACCCGATCCAACAAGGTCTCCAAGGCACCGGATTGCTCGCCGGCATCCACCAGGTTGCAATAGAGATCGTCGAAATACTGCGGCTGTTTGCGCAGAGAATTGGCCAGGCTGTTACCCGCGGCGACATCCTGCTTGATGTCGTCGACCATCTTGCGCATGTTGGGATTGTCGAAGCCCTCGCCAATGATGTCGAAAGCCTGCAGCAGGGGCACCCCCGCGGTCATCATGGTCGCCAGCTGTCGGGTGAACAGCGCGATATCCAAGGGCTTGATCTTCTTGCCCTTGCCGAACAGCGACGCTGACTTTTTGCGCACCCGGGTCGGATTGATCCCCTGCTTGCGCAACTGAGCCTTGATCAGCGCGGGATTCAGGCCCGTCATCTCGCCCTTCACCTTGGTCCCTTTGCGATCGGTCCCCTCCCAGGTGAAGCTGCCCAACTTGATAGCTTTATCGGCCATGGCCTCGACTCACAAAGACTCGGTCCGCCTTAGCGGACGCGTCAGAAGAATGCTCTATGCAGAGCCGGTTGCGGCTTTAAAGGCAAGCATCGCGCCAAGCAGCACCAGTCTTCGCACCCCGGCGTAACTCAGGCTTGCATCGATGATCAACCAACGCTCGGATCAAATCCCCTCTCCCTCTGGGAGAGGGTTAGGGTGAGGGCGTCCGCTAGTCCTTAGTCACCCGATTGACCTCTTCCAGACTGGTAATCCCCTGCATCGCCTTCACCAACCCCGAGCGCCGCAGATCATTGAAGCCCTCTTTGCGCATCCGCGCTGCGATCTCGATGGAGTTACCCTCCTCCATGATCATCTGCTGCAGCGCTGGCGTGACCTTCACCACCTCGTAGATCCCCACCCGCCCGCGATACCCCGCATTGCAGTCCTCGCAGCCGATAGGTTGGTAAAGGGTGAAACTGCCAATCTCTTCCCCGCGGAAGCCTTCGGCCAGCAGCGCCTCACGGGGTACCTCATGGACTCTCTTGCACTTGTTGCACAGCTTGCGCGCCAAGCGCTGGGCGATGATGAGGTTGACTGAGGTCGCCAGGTTGAAGGCGGGCACCCCCATGTTTCGCAAGCGCGTCAGGGTTTCCGCCGCGCTGTTGGTGTGCAGGGTCGACATCACCATGTGGCCGGTCTGGGCTGCCTTAATGGCGATTTCCGCCGTTTCCAGATCCCGGATCTCACCCACCATGATCACGTCAGGATCCTGACGCAGAAAGGCCCGCAGCGCCTGGGAGAAGTCGAGCCCCTGACGCGGATTGACGTTGACCTGATTGATGCCTTCCAGGTTGATCTCCACCGGATCTTCCGCCGTGGAAATATTGATGTCTTCGGTATTGAGGATATTGAGGCCGGTGTAGAGGGATACCGTCTTGCCGGAACCTGTAGGCCCGGTCACCAGGATCATCCCCTGGGGCTGCTTGAGTGCCTGCAGGTAGAGTTCCTTCTGCACATCCTCGTAGCCCAGGGCATCGATTCCCATCTGGGCGCTGGAGGAATCCAGGATCCGCATCACGATCTTCTCGCCCCAGAGCGTGGGCAGGGTGTTGACCCGGAAGTCGATGGACTTGGTCTTGGACACCTTGAGCTTGACCCGGCCATCCTGGGGTTTACGGCGTTCGGAGATGTCCATATTGGACATCACCTTGAGCCGCGCCGAGATCCGTGACACCAGTTGCACGGGCGGCCGCGCGGCTTCGTGCAGGATGCCATCGGTACGAAAGCGCACCCGGTACATCTTTTCATAGGGCTCGAAATGCAGGTCGGATGAACCCTTCTTGATGGCATCAAGCAGCATCTTGTTGACAAATTTCACCACGGGTGCATCGTCAGCGTCGGTACCCGCAACGGCTTCTTGAGGACGCTCACCACCCTCGGTCTCCAGATCAAGATCGATATCGCCCAGATCCAGTCCACCGGTGCCACCATCGAGATATCTTTCTATCGCCTGATGCAGCTTGTCATCTTCGACCAACACCACCTCGACAGCCAACTTGCTGCCGAAGGAAACGTCGTTGATGGCCTGCTGGTTGGTAGGATCGGAGAGCGCGATGAAAAGTTTATTACCTCTCTTGCTCAACGGCAGGAAATGATGCTGCTGCATCAACTTTTCGTTAACGATGTCCTTGGGTAGCTGCTCCTTGTCGATGGCCGCTAGATCCAGAAAGGGTACACCGAATTCCTGAGCCGCCAATTCGGCAAGAGGCCTGCTCTGCACCAGCCGCTGCTGAACAAGATAGGTCACCAACGGGACCTTGGCCTGCTTGGCCTTGACTACCGCTTGCTGGGCTGCTGACTCCACCAGCAACTGCGCATCCACTAGTTGCCGTGCCAGTCCCGACAGCATCACCGTCTCGTTCATCATCAATCACCAAAGCCGACGTTAGCTGGCCTTATAGCACCGCCTTGTCCTCGTCGCAAAATGGCGCCAGACCACTGACGCTTTTTGTCACGACCTGCCCCATTGGTGACGTTTACCACATGAAAAACGTGCTGCAGTCGCCACTTTTCATTGGCACGACCTATGCTATACCTCAAACAGGCATGTTGGCCTGCCCCAACCTTGGAGATGTAGAATGAGAGCTCAAAAAGGCTTTACTTTGATCGAACTGATGATCGTGGTAGCGATCATTGGTATTCTGGCAGCTGTTGCAATTCCGCAATACCAAAACTATGTGGCAAGATCGCAAGTTACGAGGGTAATGCAGGAAACTGGTGCGCTCAAAACTGCGGTAGAAACCTGCATCAACGAAGGCCGTACTACTGTTGGAACTGCTGCAGGCAACTGTGATCCGGGCGCTACTGGCTCCAACCTTATGGCTACGGCTACCGGTACTTCCGCCATGGTCACCGGCACCCCTGCAACCGGCCAAGGTACTCCTTCTGTAACCTCGCCTCTTACTGCCACATCCACTATTCAGGCGACTTTCGGTAATAATGCTGCAGCAGTCCTGACCACTGGCACCGCCTCGACCCTAACTTGGACTCGAAACGCAAACGGCGGATGGACCTGCGCTACAACTGCGCCCGCGAACCTTCGCCCGGTTGGCTGTCAGTAAAAAAACAAGTCTATGGCGCACTCGGTGCGCCATAGATTTATAACGTGTACAGCAGATACCGGCCTCCGCCCCATCTACGAACTATCAAGGCATCCCCTTCCCCCAAACGCCCCCACCACAGTCCCCGTACTAAAACTCGCATCCTCCTCTGCCAACGCCACATACAACCCCGCCAACTCAGCCGGCTGCCCTGCCCTTCCAAGCGGCGTATCCTGGCCGAACTCCTTCATCTGCCCTTCCAACTGCCCACCCGCCACCTGCAGCGGTGTCCATACCGGACCCGGCGCCACGGCGTTGACGCGAATGCCCTTCTTGGCCAGTTGCTTGGCCATGCCCTTGGTGAGATTGAGGATCGCGGCCTTGGTCGAGGCATAGTCGATCAGCTCTTCGCCAGGATCGTAGGAATTCACCGAGACGGTGTTGATGATGCTCGCGCCCGGCGGCAGGTGCGGGATGGCGGCCTTGCTGAAGCGGAAGACGTGATAGATGTTGGTTTTGAAGGTGCGGTCGAATTGCTCATCGGTGATTTCGAGGATGTCCGCCTTGCTCTGCTGATAGGCTGCGTTGTTCACCAGCAGGTCCAGACCGCCAAGTTGCTGGATGGCCTTGTTCACGACGTCTTCGCAGGCCTTCTGGGTACGGATGTCAGCCGGCAGGGTGATGGCCTTGCGACCGGCTTCGGTGATCAGCCTGACCACTTCCTGGGCGTCGGACTCTTCGGAAGGGTGATAGTTGATGGCCACATCTGCCCCCTCGCGAGCGAATGCAATGGCCACGGCGCGACCGATGCCGCTGTCGCCACCCGTGATGAGGGCCTTGCGCCCGGCCAGACGGCCCGAGCCGTGATAGCTGGTCTCGCCATGGTCGGGACGCGGCTCCATCTTGCTGGTCAGCGCCGGCCATTCCTGGCGCTGCTCCTTGAAGGGTTCGCGACTGTACTTGGTGCGCGGGTCCTGCAGCGGCCTGGCAGGACGCGTCGCGCTGGTGCCTTCCTGAGCGACGGCAGCGCCTGAAGCAGCGGCGGCGAACCCGACGGCGGAGCCGACGAGTACGGTACGACGGGCAAGGGAATAATCGGTCATCGGGGCTCTCCGCACGGGCAGCTATCTATTGGCAGGATCATGGGGTCGAAGCTGCGGCAAGGCTGGATCCGCGAAGGATTAGGTATGACGACTCGGGCAAAGGTTTCCAGAATGGACTCTGCCCTGACCGCTAACCTCTCCTTCCAAAAATCGCGTCAGGCCGAGAAGCATTGGCGAATCGTGAACTCCCGGGCGGACAGCAGTGCGACACATCGCCACAGGTCGCCATACGCGCTCAACGACCAGGCTTGCACAGCAGATAACCGAAGACTTATCATTGAAAGCTTCGTGCCGGTGTAGCTCAGTTGGTAGAGCGGCGCATTCGTAATGCGAAGGTCGTAGGTTCGACTCCTATCTCCGGCACCATCCTTCCGCTTCGTCCCCTCTGTGTCTTTTCAAAGCCTTCAAGGCCTTAGCCGCCTTGGGCCGCGCCTTTCTGCGCCCTTCCCCGACCTGAACCTTGCCAGCCGGACAACCGTGGAAGCCCGATCAAACTGGCGACTCCCCGTCCCTCGACTACTCTTACCCAGCGCATGACAGTGCCTTACACCGCCTGATTTCGGCTTTCTTGACGGCCGGCAAGACCTGAACGGTGGCTGACCAAAGGGTCGAATATCCAGCCCCTCTGTGGCACCATACCGCGCTGCGAAATCCCGCAATTTCTGCAATCCATCAGTCTGCCGCACGGATGCCTGTCCGTTGCGGAGCATGAGGCTGGCGACAGGCACGTTGAGAGAATAACCACGATGAGCCGCTCTACTGAGGTCGTGAGATGAAACTAACGAAGTATCTAAAACCAACCGGTTGGCTTCTGGCCGGTGCCGCCGCGCTGCTGCTCAGCGGGTGCGACGCCGTGCTGCTGGATCCGAAAGGCTCCATCGGCGTGCAAGAACGCAACCTCATCTACACAGCGTTCGGCCTCATGCTGATCGTGGTGATCCCGGTCATCGTGATGACCTTCCTGTTCGCCTGGAAGTACCGCGCTACCAACAAGGAAGCCAAGTACACCCCGAACTGGGCTCACTCCTACAAGATCGAAGCCGTGGTCTGGCTGGTTCCCCTGGCCATTGTGGTGTTCCTGAGCATCCTGTCCTGGAAGACCTCCCACGAACTGGATCCCTTCAAGCCGCTCGATCATCCCGAGCAGCCGCTGGTGATCGAAGCGGTCTCGATGGACTGGAAATGGCTGTTCATCTATCCCGAGCAGGGCATTGCCTCGGTGAACGAGATCGCCATCCCGGTCAATCGCCCGGTGCAGTTCAAGATCACCTCCGAGTCGGTCATGAACACCCTGTCCATCCCGGCACTGGGCGGCATGATCTACGCCATGTCCGGCATGCAGAGCCAGTTGCACCTGATCGCCGATCACCCCGGCGAGTTCGAAGGTCGCTCGGCCAACTACAGCGGCGCCGGCTTCTCCGACATGATCTTTACCGTGCACGCGGTACCCACCACCGGCGATTTCGACGCCTGGGTGAACAAGGTCAAGCAGTCGGGTGGCAAGACCCTGGACCAGGCGAGCTACACCGAGCTGGCCAAGCCCAGCGAGAAGCAGCCGATCGCCTACTACTCGACGGTCGAGCCGGATCTGTTCAGAACGGTCATCAAGAAGTTCATGAAGTCCGACTTCAGCAAGCAGACCGATCACGTGATGGACATGAGCCAGCACGGTGGTCAACACGGTACCGAGGAATAAGTTATGTTCGGTAAATTAACTCTGGCGGATATTCCGTATCACGAGCCGATCATTCTCGTGACGTTCGTTGTGGTCGCCCTGGGCGGCCTGGGACTCATAGGGGCGCTCAGCTACTTCGGCAAGTGGGGCTATCTCTGGAAAGAGTGGCTGACCACCGTCGACCACAAGAAGATCGGCGTGATGTACTTCATCGTCGCGCTGATCATGCTGCTCCGTGGCTTCTCCGACGCCATCCTGATGCGTAGCCAGCAGGCCATCGCCTCTGGCGGCGCCGAGGGCTACCTGCCACCGCACCACTACGACCAGATCTTCACCGCCCACGGCGTGATCATGATCTTCTTCGTGGCGATGCCGTTCGTGGCCGGCCTGATGAACGTGGTGACACCGCTGCAGATCGGTGCCCGCGACGTGGCCTTCCCCTTCCTGAACTCGCTGAGCTTCTGGCTGTTCGTGGCCGGCGCCGTGCTGATCATGATGTCGCTGTTCGTGGGCGAATTCGCCGCGACCGGCTGGGTGGCCTATCCGCCGCTGTCAGGCATCAAGTACAGTCCAGGCGTAGGGATGGACTACTACATCTGGGCCCTTCAGCTTTCCGGTATCGGGACGACCCTGACCGGCGTCAACTTCTTCGTGACCGTGTTGAAGATGCGTACCAAGGGCATGACCCTGATGCGCATGCCGATCTTCACCTGGACCTCGTGGTGTACTGCCATTCTGATCATGGCGGCCTTCCCGATCCTGACCGTGACCCTGGCACTGCTGACCCTGGACCGTTACCTGGGCTTCCACTTCTTCACCGCGGAAGCCGGTGGCAACCAGATGATGTACACCAACCTGATCTGGGCCTGGGGCCACCCCGAGGTATACATCCTGATCCTGCCGGCCTTCGGCGTGTTCTCGGAAGTGACCTCCACCTTCAGCAAGAAGCGTCTGTTCGGCTATGTATCGATGGTCTGGGCAACGGTAGCCATTACCGTGCTGTCCTTCATCGTCTGGCTGCACCACTTCTTCACCATGGGTTCGGGCGGTAACGTCAACGCCTTCTTCGGCATCGCGACCATGATCATTGCGATCCCGACAGGGGTGAAGATCTTCACCTGGCTGTTCACCATGTACCAGGGTCGTATCCAGTTCACCTCGCCGATGCTCTGGACCCTGGGCTTCATCGTGACCTTCAGCATCGGCGGCATGACCGGCGTACTGCTGGCGGTACCGGGTGCCGACTTCGTGCTGCACAACAGCCTGTTCCTGATCGCCCACTTCCACAACGTGATCATCGGCGGCGCCGTGTTCGGCTACTTTGCCGGCATGATCTATTGGTTCCCGAAGGTGTTCGGCTTCAAGCTGAACGAGAAGCTGAACAAGCAGGCCTTCTGGTGCTGGCTGATCGGTTTCTATGTCGCCTTCATGCCGCTGTACATGCTGGGCTTCATGGGCATGACCCGTCGTCTGAACCACTACGACAACCCTGACTGGCACCCCTTCCTGGTGACCGCCGCCATTGGCGCCGGCATCATCGCCCTGGGCATCCTCAGCCAGCTGTGGATGTTCTACGTCAGTATCCGCGACCGCAATCTGCCGGAAAACGTGGACGTGACGGGCGATCCGTGGGATGGCCGTACCCTGGAATGGTCGACCTCGTCGCCGCCGCCCTTCTACAACTTCGCTGAAGTGCCGGAAGTGCACGACATCGACGCCTACTGGGGCATGAAGGAAAAAGGCATCACCGAGAAGAAGGATGCGGATTACAAGAAGATCCACATGCCGCGCAATACCGCTGCCGGCATCGTGATCAGCTTCTTCGCCCTGATCCTCGGCTTCGCCCTGATCTGGCACATCTGGTGGCTGGCCATCGCCAGCTTCGTGGGTTGCATCGTCAGTGCGGTCGTCCGCAGCTACGACGACGATGTCGACTACTACGTACCGGCGGAAGAAGTGGCGCGAATCGAAACCGCGCGCATTCAGTCCCTGGCGAAATTCAAGCAGGCCTAATCCAATGGCGAATCAAGTTATGCATAACGAAGTCGCCCATGCCGAGGAGCATGGGCACCACGACGCCGGATCGATGAAGACATTCGGCTTCTGGTCCTACCTGATGACCGACTGCATTCTGTTCGGGACGCTGTTTGCGACCTATGCAGTCCTGAGCGGGGCCCATGCCGATGGCCCCTCCCAGAAGGACATCTTCGAACTGTCGTTCGTCCTGGTCGAAACCTTCCTGCTGCTGTTCTCCAGTATCACCTACGGCTTCGCCATGATTGCTCAGCACCATGGCAGCAAGGGTGGTGTTCTGGGTTGGCTGGCGGTCACCTGGCTGTTCGGTGCCGGCTTCATCGGCATGGAAGTCTATGAGTTCCATCACCTGATCGAAGAGGGCTACGGTCCGGATCGCAGTGCCTTCCTGTCGTCTTTCTTCGCGCTGGTCGGTACCCACGGTCTGCACGTGAGCTCGGGTCTGATCTGGATGATCGTGCTGATGCTGCAGGTCGCTTCCAAGGGCCTGACCACCACCAACGTGACCCGCCTGTCGTGCCTGAGCCTGTTCTGGCACTTCCTGGACATCATCTGGATCTTCGTCTTCACCATCGTCTATCTGATGGGGGTTCTGTAATGGCGCACGATCATAACGCCCACGGGCACACCGCCGAGAGCCATGGCACTTTCAAGAGCTACATGGTTGGCTTCATCCTGTCGGTCATCCTGACGGTCATCCCCTTCGGCCTGGTGATGTTCCCCACCTTCTCCAAGGGTGCGACCCTGGCGATCGTGGTGATCATGGCGGTGGTACAGCTGCTGGTGCACCTGTACTTCTTCCTGCACCTGAACACCTCCGAAGAGCAGCGTTGGAACGTGATCTCCTTTGGTTTCACCGTGGTCATCGTCGGTATCGTGGTCGTGGGATCCCTGTGGATCATGTACCACATGCACAACAACATGATGATCCACTGAACCGGGCCGACGTGATGATCAAGAAGTACCTTCTCGTGACGAAGCCGGGCATCATCTTCGGCAACCTGATCTCGGTTGCCGGCGGGTTCTTCCTGGCGTCCAAAGGGAGCATCGACCCGCTGTTGCTGCTGGCGACGGCGATCGGGGTGTCGTTGGTCATTGCTTCCGGCTGTGTGTTCAACAACGTGATCGATAGGGACATCGATCAGAAGATGGAAAGAACCTGCAATCGCGCCCTGGTCCAGGGCACGATCTCCTCGAAGGTGGCGCTGGCCTATGCCGCCCTCCTCGGCCTGGCCGGGGTGGCGCTGCTGTACGGGGCGACAAATCTGGTCGCCACCGCCTTCGCGGTGATGGGTTTCGTGGTGTATGTAGGGCTCTACAGCCTCTGGCTGAAGCGCACCTCGGTATACGGCACCCTGGTCGGCAGCCTGTCCGGTGCCGCACCGCCGGTGATCGGCTACTGCGCCGCCAGCGGCCAGTTCGACAGTGGCGCTGCGGTACTGCTGCTGATCTTCTGCCTTTGGCAGATGCCGCACTCCTACGCCATCGCCATCTTCCGTCTCAAGGACTACACCGCGGCCTCGATTCCGGTACTACCGGTGGCCAAAGGCATCGCGGTGACCAAGCGTCACATCGTCTGGTACACCGTGGCCTTCATGGCCGCCACCCTGCTGCTGACCGTGCTCGGCTATGCCGGCTACGTCTATCTGGCAGTGGCCGCCGTGATCGGCGCCTGGTGGCTGCGCCTGGCCTTCATGGGCTATCAGGCCGAGAACGACGTGCAATGGGCACGCAAGCTGTTCGGGTTCTCCATCATCGCCATCACCGCCCTGAGCGTCATGATGTCGGTGGACTTCCAGATCCCGGGTGACGTGCTGGTAACCTACGCGCGCTGAGACGCTCCGCTCCATGAAAAAGCCCGGCCTGGTGCCGGGCTTTTTCATGCATGGGTGAAAGCCCCTCCACTAGTCCTGGTTGGTGATGACGCGCCAGGTCTGACGGCGGCTGGCGGGCAGGTCACCCCGCAAGCCATTCGGCGCCTTGCCGTCGCTGCCATAGATCGCCGCGTCCGCCAGGGTTCCTTCCATGCTGAAACTGCCATCACCATAGACGAAGGGCACGATCCCACCGAGCAGACCATCGAGCTGGATACGCCCATAGACCGTATCCGTCCCCAGATTGAACAGGCCACTGTTGTTGCCGCCGGTGTAGGGATCCAGGGCATAGAGGTAGGTGGTGACGCCGGCGGTACAGGCGTCGGTGCTGGGTATCAGGGAGCTCATCAACAGGGTGCCGCTGAACAGCTGGGGGTTGTTGATCACCAGCTCGCCATTCAAGGGCAGATTCAGATACCAGCCCTGTTTGCCATTGGTCGCCGTATTGGCGTCGTAGCTGACCGACGTCGTGGAAAGGGTGTTCGCCGTGCTGCTGACGCTGGAACCGGCAGAACTGGTGTAGCTGATGCGCTGATCGGCGCCCAGGGTCTGTTGCTGCAGACTGGCGATCGTCAGAACTGGAGTGCTGCTGGCCGCCGATCCATCGGTCTGGCGATCCCAGATGCCGTAGAGGGTCATGGCCTTGCTGGCATTGGCCAGGGCATCGTTGGCCTCGAGATACTTGCCGGTACCAAAGAGCACCAGATGTCCCGTGCCACTCGGATGAGCCACGACCGCAGGACTGGCGGTGATCGGCTGGACCAGATTGGTGGTACCGGGCGCCAGGCTACTGGCCTGGGCGGTATAGAGGGGCCGCCCCCCAAAGGCGACACGGAAGTTGTCCGCTGCGGCCGTTGCGGTCAGGGAGGTACCGATCAGATCGAAGCGCCAAAGATTGCCGTGCAAGTCACCGGCATAGGCATAGTCGGCGATCAGGTCGCCGTCGACATCGGCCACGAAGGGCGAACTCAGCCCATTGGGTGCCGCGACGTTATCGGTGGCGGGCAGCGCCTTGATCAGACTGCCATCGGCCACGTTCATCACATAGAGCACGGCGTTGTCCTGGGCACTGTTGTAGCCATTGCTGACCACCACGCCCCAGCCGCCGGTATGCAGCCGGGTAATGACGGGTTGGGCGAAGGTGAAGCCCAGGTCCTTGTAGCTGGCGTCGGCGTCAGACTTTTCCCAGAGCAGCGCCGGGGCATTGGGATTGGTGATGTCCAGTGCAAAGATGCCCCGCCCTCCCCCGCGCAGCGTGCCGATCAGTACCGTGCGCCAAGCCCCGTTGAAATAGACGTCCCCCACCACCGGCGTATTGTCGACATAGGACTGATGCCCGCCGCCGTTGTAGCTGCGCTCGGTCAGCCGGTTGAGAGTGCCGATGACGGCGCTGGGAATGAAGGCATAGACCTCCTGCCCCTGATCGTTGAAGGCATGCAGCATGCCGTCATTGGCACCCACATAGATACGCCGCTCACGGGCTGCATTGGTAGTGCGGAACGTCGCGTAGGAAGTGTCGCCAACGGTCGCGTTCATCAGGGCGATGGGACTGTTGGGGCCGTCCACTACCACCGGTGAGGAATTCACGATGTCCCCGAGGATATGGCCGCGCGGACGGAACGCCGGCGCGGCCCCGGGCGCTTCCAGACTGCGATCGCCGCGCACATAATCCACCCGGCGACTGCCATAGGTGTCGGTGGCACCCCCGGAGGTCTTGTTGAGACTGAGTCGTTGATCGGCATTCAGACTTGTCCAGGCGAAATCGGTCAAGGCGCCGCCCTTGGCCATGTAGATCTGGCGAGTGCCGAAGCCGGTATTGCCCGCAGCGTACTTGCCATCGAGTTGTTGAGCGGCGCTCCAGATCCTCGTCTGGGTGGTACCCGTGCGTTGGTACTTGATGACATCCCCGCTCCAGTCGGCACTGGAGAAAGAAGGCACATAGGTGAAAAGCGCGGTGGTATCCCCTACCCGGGTGGGGGATACGGTCTGGCTGGCGCCGACGCTGGTGGACTGGGTGATCCGCGTGACGACCTTGCCAAGGGAATTGATCAGATCACTGGCATTTTCCGCACTGAAGAACTCGCCCCGCGAATTGATCGCTGCGTGCCAGAGGTCGTAAACATTGTTCTGATTGACCGAGTCGGCCGCGCCCGCCACCGGCCAGGGCGTAGTACCTGCGGCCAAGCCAGCGTAGCCACCGGCGAAGGTATCGCCATCCCAATCCGGATTGATCAGCGCACTGCTCAAGCCGATACCCACGTAGAACCCCGTGAGGTGCTGCCAGGTGGCCGGATCGTTGCGTGGATTCCAGTAGGGCGAAAGCGTATTGGTGCCCCGAACCTCACTGCTGGTCACGGTATTGTAGGGCGGTACCTTGTTGTCGAGCCCGGGTTGGGCATCGGTGCGCCAGTAGAGAAAGGCCAGGTCTGCAAGGGTACTCGCCGTAGTATCTTGGAACGGTGCCTGAGGTGAGTACTGCTGCGCGTCAGGGAGGGTCGCGGCAGAGCCGTCGACGTTGCTGGAAGTAAAGGCCGAATTCCAGATCCCGTCCGTCACCACCAGACTATAGCTAGCGCGACAGCCATAAACTGGTGACTCGCTATTACCTGGATCGTAGGCGTATGGACTGTTGCTCCCACTGGTCTTGAGCAGTTCGCCAACACGAGCAACCGCCTGGAGCAGCGGCGTACTCTGGTTGTAATAGACATCCCCGAGCCAGGCGAAGAAAGCCGCCCGGTGCGCACCAGTAAAGGGTCTCAGCCGATTGTCGTAGGTGGTGGAACTGGAGTTGCTGATGCCGCGACAGTTGGCATTGGCTGTTACCAGGATGCAGCTGTCACTGGTACCTAACGCCTGCCAGCCAAGCCGGAGATTTTCGGAGGCATCCGCCAGGGCCAGGTTGGTCGATGTCTGGGCGGCCAGGGCGCGGCTGCGGTAGAAGGAATACCAGTTAGCGAAGTTCTGCCGTTCGTCCGTGCCGTTGGGGCCGGAAGAGCTGCCGACCAGTACCCGCCGGTAACAGCCCTCGGTCTGCAGGGTGGCGGGAAGACAGGTACTGAGCGTCGTATCGTAGAGATAGTAATAGGCCTGCACGCCGGTGATGGCAGCAGAAATATTGGTATTGGCCGTGACCGTGTAGTTGACCGAGGAAACCACCCCAAGCAGCCCATAGTCCAGGTTTCGGGTACAGGTAACATTGCTGTAGGTAACCGATGTCGTATTGGCAATGCTCGCGGTACAGCCACCGTTGAGCGCTGCCCCTGTCAGAAGGCGCTCAAGCAGAGAGGCGTCGCTGATACTGACCTGGGCACCGTTGATGTTCTCGCTGAAGCCGACACCCAACAGAATAGTGAGCAGCGTGAGGCTGCCATAGGTCGAGCTGGTTCCACGGTAAGTACCACTACTGAAAAAATCCTGAGACGGGTTCTCCGCCAGCATGCTCGGGCTGTTGTTCTGCAGCCCCGGATTTCCGTAGGAGTTGCCCCGCGCCACATTGGGATCTGTAGTAATCAGATTGGGGTTATAACTCCAGCTGACGCGGTAGTCGGTGGCCAGATTGACGCTACCCAGGCTCGACCGATAGCCGTTTACATAGGCACTGGTAAAGCTGGTGGACAGTCGCGTACGGGTCAGCCCGCCCGTACTGCTGTAACTCACCGCATAGGGCGCCGGATAGCTGATCGCTGGGTTGTAGTAGAGACTGTTGAAGGCCGCCGATTTGGCACGGCGGGTTGGGCGGATGGCATCGGTATTGGAGGCATCCGGCACCACTGCCATCTGCATGCTGGTGGAATTGTCCAGGGTAACGAACAGATTGGGACCGACACTGTTGGTCAGAAACAATGGCTGTTGGCTCAGATTCAGGGCCGCAGCCTGAGCCGCAGGTGATACCAGGGTCAACAGTAGGGTCAGAGACCCGATGCCAGATGCAGCCCGACTCATGGCACCTCCAGGGCGACGACACTTTGTAGTATTACCGGGAAGCGCCCATCAAGATTTTTAGCGACTGCAGTGACTCGAAACAGGTTGCTTGTAGGCTTTGTTACATCCACCGAGCTACTACCAATCACTGTTACGGCCCAACTCAGGTATCCGTTAAATTTAGCCTTACCATCCGACCCTTTATAGGAAATGGCGCGATCTGTTCCTGCAGGCTGCAATGCTGCTAATGCCCAGTTTTGAGTCAAGCTACTGGTAGTCAGATCGAAATTCTTACTTAGAATACAGAGCTGCCGCTTAGAATCGTTCGGAAAGGCTAACTTAAGCGGCTGCGCAAGGGAGTCGGTACTATCTGTGCAGTTTGAGAAGCCTGAACTGAAGGCTGTAAAGCCAGGCTGACGACTCACAGCCACCAGTCGCCGCTCACCTTCGCGCAACGCCGCCTCCGCAGCATTGAAGGCCTGGGTGTTTTCCAGGGCGGCGCCGCCGCTGCGAGCCTGCAGCAGCGTCTGACGCATGCTGGAGGCGGCCAACAGTGATAGCAGCAACAACATCACCAGGGCGATCAGCAAGGTCGCGCCGCGCTGCCTGCCAATGACGGGGCTCATAGCGCAAGATTCCTCAGCGTGACAGTGCTATGCAGTATCTGCATGGGCCGACTGGCATCAGCGATCTGCTGCCCGGTCAGGGCCTGCCAATTGGCAGCCGTATTACTGGCCACATCGCTGGGTAATGCCTCAGCGGTGCTGAGCAGCGCCGCATAGCGCACGGCTGGTGCGTCCGCCTTGGGTGGAATGGACCAGCGGAAGTCTTGCAGCCCCTGCACCAGCACGGCATTGCCCTTGGGTGTCAGCGCGCCTCCACGCTCGCTCCAGACGGTGCAGCTCAGAGTGCCACTGCCAGGGGTATTGCCTGCCGTATAACGCAGCTTGAGCAGGACGTTGCCGCCCGCATTGAGATTCACTCGCGGGATGGGGTTGCCCAGGCAGTCCTGATCCTTGCTGTCCAGGGCGCCCTGATAGCGAATGCAGACGCCGGTGGGCGCGTTGACACTGTCTGTGGTCGCCGCAAAGGTGGCGCCGGCAGCAAAGGCAGGACAGCTGATGCCATCGGCATCCGCTACAGCACTGAGCGCCGGAAAGGCCGCCTGCAGGCTACCCTGATAACGGATTTCGGCGCGGAAGCCAGTTCGTGCGAGTTGCCGGTCGAGCACCTGCAAGGTCAGCTGGGCGTTGTTGCGATTGCCCGTCTGGCCCTGCTGGAAGAGAAAGCTGCGCTTGTTGTCGATGTAGATCTGCGAGACGCCCAGCACCAGAAAGGTGCCCACGGTCAGGGCGATCATCATCTCGATGAGGGAAAAGCCCCTCTGTCTACGCGGCTTGAGGTCCATGGCCTACAACTCCGAGCGCAGGGCGTAGTAGCAAACGCCCCTGGGGCAATTCAGCGAATCGTTGCTGACGTCCTGCCAGGCCAACACCACCATCACCGGTGTCACCGCATTGGCCTCGCAAGCCTTGAGCGGTGTGGTATTGCCGGTGGTATCGCTGGAGGGCAATGGCGGTACGCCGGACGCCGGACAGACCGCGAAACTGCTGGCGATCAACGTATCCGTCACCGGCAGCAAGGCTTTCACCTGATTCAACCAGCAACCCAGATCCTGACCCGCTACCGTCTCGCCGCCCGCAGAGCGATCCCGGGTCAAGCAGGTCTTGCCGGCATCGAGGGCCTTGGTGCGAAAGTTGGTACCGGGCTGCTTGATATAGGCCCCGTCGATCTTGACCTTGTCACTTGCCACCACCTGGTCGCGATTGCTGCGCATCAGTTCGAGCAGCTCGTTGGCCAGAACCATCGCATTGCTGCGCTGCACCGAATCCTGGGACAACGCCACGCTGCGCGTCTGCAGGGCGACCATGCCCAGCACGCCGATGCAGATGATCACCAGACTGACCAGCACCTCGATCATGCTGAACCCACCTTTGCGGCGCTTCATCTAGCTGCACCCCACGGCGCTGGCACGGTTGGGCGTGTAGTCGATTACCGTCAGCACCCCACCCTGGTTTAGGGTGAATTGCTTGCCCTGGGTGAGCGCATTGGTGGCGCAGACGCGGATGGTGGCTTCGCCGCTGAGTTTCAGACTGCCATTGGGCTGGAAAGTCAGACTGGTAAGGGGAGCACCGCCAATGAAGCCCGTCCCGTTGACGCCATTTCCCAGCCCGCCACTGTATTGCCGCAGGACTTCGGCATTGGGCAGCACCACGGTCTTGGCTGTGGTGATTTTCAGCGCGCCCATCCAGCCATTGGTATCTTCCGGCTCGGTGGTGATCACGACGTTCACTCCCCGGCTCATGGCTTCACTGCGCGCGTAATAGAGCGCGCGCTGCAATTCCCCGGCTGCCGCCTGGACGCGGTTGCTTTGCACCAGGCTCGCGAAGCCAGGCGCCGCCAGCGCCGTGACGATGCCCAGCAGCGCGATGACGACCAGGACCTCGATGAGCGTGAAACCCGAGAGGCGTTTCGACTGCATTCCCACCGCCTGAAAACCCGTTACTTCACCTGATAGTAGTAAGGGCTCAGGCAACCGCTATGACCGGCTATCGCTTCTATTTGCAGGGGAAGCTACCTGGATCAAGGCGTTCGCCGGAGATGAGCGAAATAGAGCATGGGAAGGAGAGTCGAGGATGACCAGCCGGAATACTGGAAGCAGAAAGATTTCGGGATGACGCTCAGCCTGGCGCTGAGAAAATAATGTCCCGAAAACGCAAAAACCCTCCTGGCGGAGGGTTTCTGGTACAAATGGTGGGTCGTGCAGGATTCGAACCTGCGACCAATTGGTTAAAAGATAACTGGTCGAAAGGTCCTAAACGCTTCGCGTCCAGACCCGGTAGAAAGGTACAGACAGTCGTGGCAGTGGCCTCTAATGAACCCATTAGAGGCTGCGAATTTGAAAACCACATCTGCAATTTCGACCAAGGGCGGTACGGGAAAGACCACCAAGACCGCCAACCTAGGCGCATTCTGCGCCGATGCAGGGCTGCGAACCCTACTGATCGATCTAGACCCTGTCCAGCCTTCGCTTTCCTCCTACTACGACCTTGTCGAACCAGCGCCGTGCGGTGTGTTCGAGCTGATCGCCAGTAATGAGACGCGCCTCGATCGCATCGTCTCCAAGACAAATATCCAGAACCTGTCGCTGATCTATTCCAACGATCCGCACAACCATCTGATCAACCTCCTTCTGCAGGCACCTGATGGCCGGCTTCGCTTGGCTCATCTCAAGGAAATCTTCCAGAAGGATTTCGACCTGGTGCTGATCGACACGCAAGGTGCCCGCACCGTGCTGCTCGAAATGGTGATGCTGGCTTCGGACCTCGCCGTTTCTCCCCTCCCCCCTGAAATGCTGTCCGCACGCGAATTCAACCGCGGCACGCTGCAGATGCTGGATGGCCTCCGCCCCTATGCTCGCCTGGGGCTGCCAGTACCTCCCATCAAGGCGGTCGTTAACGGGCTCGATCTGACCTCGGATGCTCGCACCCTCGACGCAACGATTCGGGAGACCTTCCGGGGCCACGCCGATATCCAGGTCATAGATACCGTCATCCCTGATGCAGTGGTCTATTGCGAGTCAGCAACTCATGGGATCCCTGCACACCGTCTGGAGTACAGGCAGCCTAGCAACCGTCAAGCACCCGCTGCCCTGCAGGTGATCCGCAACCTCGCCATCGAACTCTTCCCTGAGTGGGCTGATCGCTTCACAGCCATGAATGAGTCGGTCGTCCATGCCCTGGTGAAAGAGGGCAAGTGAGATGGCCACCCCCCAAAAGCATGATCTGACCCAGGCCACAGGCATCACTGCAGAAGTGGTGCTGGAACAGGGAAACTTCTACGACGCGAAGGATTTCCGCAAGGTACAGACCGGGCTCTCCAGCGCGGCCCGTGAGCTTCGTTCGCTGACCCAGTACAACAACACGATCCACGGCCGCCTCGGCGCGAGGCTTTCCCATGAGCAGCGCGAGCTGCTGAGCAATGCTGCTGCACTACTGGACTCGGTGAAGTACAACGTTGAGCACGCCAAGGAACGGAAGGCACGAGAGGAGAAGGCTGCCGCCAAGCTTCGCGAGCGACGCGAGCGACAAGCGAAGCAGCTAGTCGCCCAGTACTTCCAGCTGCCGACCACAACCGTTGAGCAGCAGATCGAAGTGCTGGAGCTGTACATCGCCACCAGACCTGTTACCGAAGGCTGGCTACTGAAGGAAGATCATCACCTTCGGGACATGATGCAGTCTTCAGCTCCAAGCTGGACAACCACCGAGAAATGGCGCCTGGACCAGGTAACCAGCCTTATCGCTGATCTGAAATCCTCAGTCGAACGCCACCTGGTTAATTCTGACCACACCCCCGCTGAACGTCTGAAGTCCTTGCAGAACCGAATTGCTGAGGTACAGGAGGCGCAGCTTTCGAAGCCCAGCGCCCAGGAGACCGTCAGAGTCTGGACCGAAGCGCTGCTGGAAGTCGCACAGGCCTCAGGTCCAGTGACGTCAATGGCTTCCTCTCTAGGGGGAGCCGCCTGATGGACGCCAACAAGCAGAAGATCCTTGAGCGCGTCGCCAAATGCTTCGCCCTGGCCAAGGACGCCGGCGCTGCGCCGAACGAAGCCGAGACCGCGCTACGTCAGGCGCGCAAGCTCATGCAGCAGCACGACCTCATCGACACTGACGTCCAGGCCGTGCTCGCTAGCGATGCCTTGGTTGCCACCGGCACTCGCAGAGCGCCAGCCGACTGGCTTCATAAGCTGGCCCTGGCTTGTGCTCATGCCTTCGACTGCGACCCTATCGCCTGCCGTGAACGGCAACTGGGTTGGGCCTTCAAATTCATTGGCATCGGCCTCGGGCCCGAGATGGCCAGCTATGCCTACTCCGCCCTTCACCAGCAACTGATTGCTGCCCGCAAGGCCTACGTGCGTAGCCTGACTCGCTGCAAGCTGGCCACCAAACGCCGCCGCGGCCAGCTCTTCGCCGAGGCCTGGATAGACGCGGTCAGCATTAGGGTGAATGAGTTTGCCCAGTCCAAACCCCTCGAGACCCAGCAGATCATCGACGCCTATGTGCGGTCCTTTCATCCAGACTTGAAGACCTCTGACCTGGAGTACCTCGAGGCCAAAGGGCATGACATCCGGGCCGTCTACCAGGGATTCAAACTAGGCGCTCAGGCACAGCTGAACCGCGGTGTTGGTCAGCAACGCGATCATCTCGCGTTGGGAGGTCGGCCATGACGGTCACGCAGCTTTTCGAATCTCCGGCCCAGGCTGACACCCTGCCTGTTTCAGAGGCCGAGCGTATAGCAGCAGGGTTGGTCCCGCCTCACTCCCAGGAAGCTGAGCAGTCCGTCCTGGGCGGACTAATGCTCGACAACAGCACCTGGGACCTGATCGCTGACGTGCTACTGGAGGAGGATTTCTTCTTCCGGCATCACCAGCTCATCTTTCGGCGTATCGCCCTGCTCGCCTCGCAGTCGCGGCCCTTCGATGTCGTGACCCTCGCGGAGGTGATGCCCGACGTCGATGAGGTGGGCGGCCTTGCCTATCTGGGGACCTTGGCCAAGGACACCCCCTCGGTGGCCAACATTGTCGCGTACGCGGAGATTGTTGCTCAGCGAGCGCACCTACGCCGGCTGATCCTGCTGGGCTTTGCCAGCAGTCGTGAGGCCTCGGCACCAGGTGCCAACGCTGCCGAAGTCCAGGAGCAGACTGAGCAGCGGCTGTTCGCGCTCGGCCAAGACCGCAAGGGTGCCGAGTTCTGCAATGTCACGGCAGTCCTCGGCAAGCTAATCGACACCATTGATGAGCGCTTCAACAATCCGACGCCGGTGACGGGCATTCCTTCAGGCCTCACCGACCTGGATACGCTCACTTCAGGATGGCAGGACACCGATCTGATCATCGTCGGTGCCCGCCCGGCCATGGGCAAAACTGCTTTCCTGCTCAACTGCATCACCAAAGCGCTCCACCATGCGCAGGGCAAGTCGGTACAGGTTTACAGCCTGGAAATGCCGGCTGAACAGCTGATGCTAAGGCTGGTGGCGATTATCGGGCACATCGATGCCACGAAGCTCAAGCTCGGACAGTTGGAGGATGAGGACTGGCCGAAGCTGACCATGGCCGTCAACACCATCAACGGCTTTGGCGATCGCCTGGTCATCGACGACCAGGCTGGCCTGTCCCCCACGATGCTGCGCGCCAGAGCCCGTCGTGCCGCGCGCCGTTTCGGCCCGCCCGCCCTGATCCTGGTCGACTACCTGCAGCTGATGCGCTGCGAAGGTCAGGAGAACCGCGCCAACGAGATCGCCGAGATCTCTCGCTCGCTCAAGGCGCTGGCCAAGGAGATGAAGTGCCCGGTCATTGCGCTTTCACAGCTCAACCGGGGACTAGAGTCCCGGCCGAACAAGCGTCCCGGCCTTGCCGATCTGCGTGAGTCCGGCGCCATCGAGCAGGACGCGGACGTGATCATGTTCCTGTACCGCGACGAATACTACCACCCGGAAACCGAGTTCAAGGGCATCGCCGAGCTGATCGTTGGCAAACACCGCAACGGCGAAGTCGGCACGGTCCGCGCTGCGTTCATCGCGAAGCAGACGCGCTTCGAGAACCTGAGCGCGCAGGCCTGGCAGGAGATGAATGCATGAACCTCCTAACCAATGCTCTCGTGCCCGTTACCGATGAGCCTCAACCCTCTTCCCTGCCCTTCCCCTCGATCGTTCGCCGGCGGGAGCCGGCAAGGAGCTGCTCGATGAGCCCACAAGCTATGTTGTCTGGGGTGACTCACCAGTGCCGTCACTGCGGCCATCACTTCTGCCGTCGCGCCCTCACCCCTGATGAGTTCCAGGTCTGTAGCGTCTGCCATTCTTTCGATGTGGAGCCGCTAGAGCCTGTAGAGCAGCCCGAGCCGGGCCCTTATCACGACACCACCGTGGTCTTCCGCGTGGCCGGCTCGCGTGATGACGCGGCAGGGCTCTTTAAGACGTTGGATCTGCTGTTCAAGGACGACGGCTTGGCCGAGATCGTGGCCATAGAATCCGGCAATCAGTTGCAGCAGCGGGCGGGAGGGCAATGACATGCTCACTCACCACTCTGCGGACCCGGACCTGGAACTGCCCTCCTATACCGCTCGCGACCGTGATCGCGAGCGGTTGGGCAAGGCACTCGCTGAGTTCTTGGCCAAGGGCGGTCAGGTCGTCGAAGTGAAACCTTCCGAGCGCGCCACCAGCGGCCCCAGCTTTGTCATCAGCGCGCAGCGCGAAGAGCTGCGTCTGCTGGCCGATTCAAAGCCGGGAACCGAAGTTTCTGATGAGGACCTGGTGCGGCTCCTCCGTGCCCGCGCCCTACTGGGCGACACCTTGCGTACCGCGTCCAAGCGCCTGGAGCAGCCCCTGCAGCGCTGTCATGACCTTGCCCGCTCGCACCGACTGCCTTTCAAAGCAGGCTATGTAAAAGGGGGAAGCCGTACATGAGCTGGATACGGACCGCTACCGGCCGACACCTCGACCTCACGGGCAGCACTGCTGCCGACATCGATCCCCTGGATCTTGCTCGAGGCCTTGCCCGTACTTGCCGCTTCGCAGGCCAATGCGATGCCTTCTATTCGGTTGCGCAACACAGCGTGCTGGCCAGCTACAACGTGCCGCCCCAGGACGCCTTGCATGCCTTACTGCATGACGCTGCCGAAGCCTACTTGGGCGACCTTACCGGCCCCCTCAAGCGCCTGCTGGTCAGCTACCACCAGACGCTGCTGGTGAGCGCCGCCGAAGTCGCTGGAATGGAATTGACCGACTTCATCGAGCAGTTGGATCACCGGTTACCCATGAACTGGACGGTGCCCTACACCGAGGATGTCATGGCTCTGCACAGTCAGCATCCCTTCTATCACCAGCTCGAAAAGCACCTGCTCGAACTGATCGCCGAACGGTTCGGTATCTCAGCTCGGTTGCCGGACAGCGTGAAGGCTATTGACCTACGTCTGCTGGCCACCGAGCGACGGGACCTCATGCCTGACGATGATGAGGTCTGGACGCTATTGGAAGGCATTGAGCCGTTGCCCACCGTGATCGAACCCTGGCCGGCAGTGATCGCCGAGCAACGGTTTCTTGAGCGGTTGCGCAAGCTCACTTCGCCCTCTACGCCGCCAAACATCAACGCCCAGCAGAAGGTACACAACGCCCTTGGAAGCGATGTATCGCAGATAGCCCAGGAGGGCCGGCACTCATGAGCAAAGAACTCCCTGAGCAGCTTTTCAGACCCGCCCTCGCCTACGCCATCAAGCAAACCATCACTGAGGAGGGTGTTTCCGAGCGCCGAGCCTGGCTGACGCGCTTTGGTGTGTATGCCCTATACCCGGCCATCTACCCCGCGATGCTGTCGTTTCTACAGCGTCATGGTGCAGCCGATGAGCTGCCCTCGCAGCAAGCCTTACTGGAGCGATTGGTCGAGCTCAAGACGATCCGCTCCCCTCGAGGGTTCGGCGTACGCCAAACACGCAGCATTTGCGAGTCCATCCTCAATGTCGTCTTGGAGGTGAAACCGGAGGATGTATGGGACGCAAACGAGTGTCTGCCCGATCAGTGGCATGTCACGACGGCGATGGGTCACTGGTATCAGTGGGTGGCAGACCAAGTAGGTTTGTCGTCCATGCCAGCAGATCAGCAGCGTCTTTACCTGCATACCTTGCGTCCCAAGCTGACTGAGCCTCTGGAGGCAGTTCCAGCCTCTGCAAATCCAGATGTAGTGCTAGCCATTTATTGGCCGGCGACAGACTTCGAACTCGATCCGGATACCAGGAGTATTCCGTCATGAGTGCAAAGTCGATGGCGTCCATCCCCCGAATGCTCCAACCCCGCTGCTCGGCCAGGACGTTGCCCAGTGCCGAAAGGGCGAATATCTCGAGTCGTTTTTTACGTATCCGCACCAGATCCGTGCCTGTTGTGCTGGACGCTGGAATGCGAAGTTCCAGCTCATTCAACAACTGCTCATACGGAAATGTTGAGTTCATGCCGGATCTCCAGTGGTCAGCGGTTGGGTCGGGTAATACCCCTGACTCTATCACTGGGTGCGTCCGGCGCCCTTTGCTTGCTGGCCTTCTAAACGGTCAGCAACGGCCCGGGAGGCACGGCTAATGAGCACAAATACCCTCACCCCTCACGCCACTCACAAGAACCTGCAGGCCCTGGTCGCCTTTGCCATTGACGAGGGCTGGGTAGTCACCCGGACCCGCGGTGGCCACGTGAAATTCACCAAGCTGGGGTGCCCGCCCATCTTCACCTCTTCAACGCCCAGTGATTACCGCGCCGGCCTCAATGCGCGCGCCCAGCTGCGCCGCGCCCAGCCTATGAACGAATTGGACCAGACCCTATGACTACCGCAACCAAGCGCAAGCCCGCCGTCCGCAAATCGGCACACGAGGACGAGAAGTTCGTCGTCCGCTTCCCCAAGGGGCTTCGCCCCCAGATCGCCGAGGCCGCCAAGCAGGCCCATCGTTCGATGAATGCCGAAATCATCATCCGCATGGGGCGCACGCTCGAGCTCGAGGACGAGGTTTCCCGCCTGCAGCGCGTCATCGATCAGTTGCTGGCCGCCAATGATGAGCCCAGCCGGCCCGCAACCCGCCCTGCTCAGGAGATCCGCGCATGAGCAAGCCCAGCAACGAAGCGGTTTCTCAGCGCCTGCTTGCCGGTGGTTTCCCAGGGTCAAATACGCCAGTGGCACGGCTGGCAGATCCGATCAAGGAAACGCCGATGGTCCTGACGCTGGACGAGTTGGCGCCCTACGACCACAACCCCAGAACCACACGAAACCCGATGCACGATGAGATTAAAGAATCCATCAGGGCCCGGGGATTGGATCAGCCACCGCCTGTTACCCGGCGACCTGGTGAAGATCGCTACATCATCCGCACAGGTGGAAATACACGCCTAACGATCCTCAATGAGCTCTGGCAAGAAACCAGAGAAGAGAGATTCTTCCGCATCAGCTGTTTGTTCCGTCCATGGGGTGACCGCGGCGAAATCGTAGCGATGACTGGCCACCTAGCAGAGAATGATCTGCGCGGTAATCTGATGTTTATCGAACGAGCTGTCCATCTTGATGCCATCAAGCAGCAATATCTGAATGAGTCTCCCGAGTCTCTATCTCTTCGGGAATTCTCCAGAAAACTCAAGCAAGACGGTTACACGATCTCTCACTCGCATCTATCAAAAATGCAAGAGGCAGTTAGGGTGCTGCTTCCCGCAATACCGGGACTTCTTTATTCAGGTCTAGGAAAGCACCAAGTCGAGAAGCTCTTGACCTTGCGTAGTTCAGGCCTCAAAGCCTGGCTTAGCTTCAGTGGTCTCGATAGTGACTTCGATTTACTGTACCAAGAAGTGCTCAACGGCTTCGACGGCCCCACCGATAATTTCGTCTTCGATTCCATCCAAGACGAGCTGATCGGCCAGATCCGCAGGGCGTTGAATGTCAGCTATGAGGAGGTGCTCAAGGCGATCCTGGACCATCAGGACAGCAGCCGCCGCTCGCAGCTGGTGGGGGTGCAGGTGCCCGACGGGCAGATTCCCCAGATTCCCGCCCCCGGCAACGCCCCCCAAGCCCAGGTCAATAGTGGCACGCTGGAACAGCAGCCTGGTACGCCAGGCAAGCAGAAGCAGCAAGTCGCCTCCCCAGCCACACTACCGCCACTTCCTGAGCGCATCGGCGGTACCGGTGCGGTCGATCCTACTCCCCCGCAACACACGCCGCCGGATCCCGAGCAACTGTCCGAAGAAGAGCGCGCAGCGCGCTTGAACGGCCATATCGTGACACCCGATGGCATCGGCCAGAAGGTAAGGGATGTTCAGCGACGCATAGCGGCCGAACACGGCGAAACGCTACCTGACTTCAACAGTGATGCCCTGCGTGCCATTCCCGTCCAGGCCGGGGGTCTGTATCCCATCTCGGACGTCTGGTACATCGAGCGCAGCAGTGATACTCCGGACGAACTGCGCAAGGTCCTGAGAACGCTCGTCCTCGAAATCGCCCAGCTGTGCGACGTTCCCGGTGAGCTGCTCAAGCCCACTGATTTCGCACTCGGTTTCACGCTTTCTACCCCGCAGTCAGAGCTGACCGCACGCGGAACGACATCCTGGCAATTCCTGCAGTCCTTGACGGGTATGTACAGCTACGTGGTGTCGCGGGACCCAGAAAACGCCGAGGCACTCACGGCAAGCATCGCGGAAGAGAACGCGACATTTACCTTGAACCTGGGCCAGTTGCTTCTTGGCGATCCCCTTTTCGATAGCAAGCCAGCCAGCACCCAAGGCCGTATAACCGATGCCGCCCTGGTGAAGCTGTTCCGAGTGATCCGTCTCGCTCGCCGGCTGATCGAACTCGAGGCCGGGCAGTAGCCCGGTCACCTTCTGGACCTGCATTAGGAAGTCGCATATGTCCACGAAGTACAACCCCCTGAACCAGGCGCTGATGGATCAGATCCTTCATCACCTGCGCAATGGCCAGGTCCAGCGCTGCCTGGACATTGGCCTGGACGTCGAAGTCCTGAACCTGCTGCGTCAGCCCCAGGCCCACAGCATTTTGAAAAACGCTCCGGCGCGCTGGTGCAAGATCCAGATCGACCTCGACATGGTCAAGAAGCTCCTAGAGAACTGTGAACGCGATGAGCGAGAGACCCGCCTCGTACATCGAGCCATCCAGCTGGGTGCCACCAACGGGATGATCAAAGATTTCTTCGGCATGGCTCCCAGCGAGATCAGTGTCGTGCGTCAGCTGCTCAATGTCCCCGGCCGCTCCGGCCGGGTGGCAGGGCTCAATGACACCGATCAGGTCTGGTATCGCTTCCTCGACTTGATGAGTACGCATGAGGTCGACCACAAGGATGCTATCGCCCTGCTCGACATCTGCATGCTCATCACCGAAGAGCTCAACGGCCCGTTCGAGTCCATCAAGCATAAGCACGACCAAATTACCCTTGGCCTGATCTGGAATCTCGTCCAGACCTGGCTCAACGAGGGCCTCTATCCGCCCAAGATCGCCCGTGCCCCCCTTCGGTTGATATCCGATGCCCGGAGAAGACGAGATCGCCACTCCACCGAAGAACAGGCTGCGGGCGATGCCCGTTCCGAGGCGCTAGAACAGGACCAGTCCACTGTCCTCGGACAAATGGATTTGATCGAGTTGGACTCGGTAGAAGGCGACAACAGGTGAAGACCCCTGCTCCACGCGTCGCCCATCTACTCGGTCGTGCCCTGGACGTTGCAGCGTCACACCTGAACGTCCATGTCCAAGCCCAGCGCGACTACAAACAAAAAACCGGCGAAGACCTACCCAAGGAATTCGCCGGCATCGTTTTCAGTGGAAATCCCCACGAGACCGTTCCGCGCCGGCTGCTGCTCGATGATCGTCTCTCCCCCCTAGAGCGCAATACCTGGCAGGTGTTTCGCCTGCTCATGAACGGCGATGGCGTCACCGCATTTCCGACCTACGACCAGCTGCGGCCTTACCTGGGCAACAACCCGGGCCGTCCCGCTTCACGCGAGACCGTGGCCAAGGCCTTGACCGTCCTACGGCTGACCCGCTGGTTGAGCCTCGGTCGCCGCGTCCGTGACGCTATCACCGGCCAGGTTCAAGGCAACATCTACATCCTGCACGACGAGCCGGTGGACTATTCCGAGGCCATCCAGCTCGATCACGACTTCCTACCCCTCGTGGCCAACGGCCTCGAGCACTCGAACAGCTCCGTCCGTGAGATCGCAGGTCTCGCATTCGACGAGATGCTGGTTAGCGAGACTCAGGAACTGCCTACCCGGGTTGAGGTGTTCAGAGAGCGTTTCCGCGCCCAGGGACTTGAGGATCCTGCTCGTGCTGCGATCCCTCCTGCTGAGTTCGGATTCCGAACTCCGGTCTTGCCGCCCATGAATCACCTGAGTTCGGATTCCGAACTCAGTCAAAAAAGCCCAGATGATCAGCTCCCGCCCCTCAGTTCGGAATCCGAACTCAGTGTAAATCAGGGGGTTTCAGCCTCAGTTCGGAATCCGAACTCATCTAGTACGTATACGAATACAAATACTGATGTATCTAAAAGCTCTGTACTGCGCGAAGAGCAGGACACAGGATTCGCGTGGCCCAGTGCCTACCAGCGGATGACGTCCCAGCAGCAGCAACGAGCCCAACAGGCCATCGCGGCAGTTAGCCCTGACCTTCGGCAACCGCTGATCAAGCAATGGGGCGCGCGGTGCACCTCGGGTGGGGTCGCCAAGCCGCTTGCCTACCTGATGAAGCTCATCCAGAAGGCCCAGACCGGTGACTTCAATGCGGATTGGCAGCCGGCGGTAGTCCAATCAGGCGCTTCGACCTTGTCCGCAGCGGCATCCCCGGTGCCAGCAATTCCACGGTTTGAGCCGGCGCCGATCCAGCCCAGAGCTGTCAGCGATGCTCAAACAGGAAATGAAGTATTCAAAAGCCTTAGGAAAATGATGGGTCGTGGTGGCGCGGAATGATTACTGCGCAATCTAGCAACGCTCACCTTGTTTCCCGGGGAAACACTGACCCAGCGATCGCCACTGGCGATGTCCATGAGGGTAGCCGCCCAGCCGAAGCCGATACTGGTTCCCGGGGAAACACCTATCCGGCAATTGCCAATGGCGATGTCCATGAGCGTAGCTGTCCAGTCAAAGCCAATACTGGTTCCCGGGGAAACACCTATCCGGCGATTGCCACTTGCGATGTCCATGAGGGTAGCCACCCAACTGAAGCCGATACTGGTTCCCGGGGAAACACCTACTCGGCGATTGCCACTTGCGATGTCCATGAGGGTAGCCACCCAACCGAAGCCGATACTGGTTCCCGGGGAAACACCTACTCGCATACCGAGACTTTCTCGCAAGACTTAGCGTCACGCACATGCAGCCATCCTCCTTCTCCGCAACCTCCGCGCATCCAAATACGGTTTCTCGCTGCTCTCCAGCGCCAGTCTCGGCACCCTGCCCGAGCGTCATCTCACAACCCAAGGAATTCTTCTCATGGCTGATACCTTCCAGCTCAACCTGGGCTCGCTCAGGTCGAGCGTAAACCTCACCCTGCATACCCATCATGCGTCGCGGCTCTGGTTCGGTCGGCAGCGCTCCGACAACAAGCCCGGCATGATCGGCTTGTCCGGCTTTTCCAACATCATCAACCGCATCTCCGCCAGTGCCGCCAAGGACGATCCCTACTCCGATCTCTTCCTCATCATCATCGAGGACAAGATCGAGGAGTCCGAGCAGCAGCTGACCGCTATAGACGAACGTCTGGACCAGGTCATGGCGATGCTCCCCAAGCAGCTGGACGTGGGCACCAACCTGTCGATCCAGCCGCTCAAGCTGCCGCTGTACCTGAACTCGCCGCTGGCCTTTAAGGGCGTGTACCTGCTCACCCGCTATGACGAGCTGGTGCGCCGGATCCTCCTGGCCGCGCACATCGGCCTGATCGACAACGGCTCCAAAGAGGGTTGGCTGGACGAAGGCGCCGCCGTGCTGCGCCGCCTATATGGCGTGGGCCAGCGCTACAAGGGCTACAGCGGGGCGTCGCGCGACGACATCGCTGCCAACAACGCCCGAGCGACCAATGCCAAGGAGATGTACGGCTTCCTGGAAATGCCCCAGGACGTGCTCGAGGGGACCCGACGTAGCAAGTTCGCCCCGGCCATCCAACGCCCAGGCGATGCTCCGGCCAGCTCCAGCAGCAGCGATGACGGCTTCGATGGCGACTCTGCCGACGAGGATGAGCATTTGGGCGCTATGACCAGCTCCCACGCCGCCACCGAGATGAGTGAGGCCTGATCACAATGGCACTGCAACAGTCCACTCAGGGTTCGAGAACAGCAGGTCTGCAACAGGCTGCCTTCCAGCCCCTGCAACAGGATGCCTTCGCGAACCTGCAACACGCTCCCTTCTACAAAGGGCTTTTAAAACCCTTTAAAGGTAAGGGGGAGCTGGACCAGTTGGCCGAGCAGTGCCGTTCCCTTGAGGCCAATCTGAACACCCTGGCCCAGGAGCGGATCCTCGCTCAGGCCCAGCGCTTCCCCTTCACGCTCTTGCCAATCCGGATGACCCACCAGCACACCTCGGCTGGCCCAGTTTTCTTGCGCTGGCAGCAGAGTGGGACCCGAAAGATGGGGGTGGGGCTCTGGGCGGACTTGTGCCGCCACGACCTGGTCACAGAAACACTGCTCCAGGACCTGCACGCCATGGAGCTGCAGCGCATTGCTTTGAACATGCAAATCAGCCTGGTCCACACCATCGGCCGGCAGGCCGCCGAGTGCGCCGAGAAGATGGCCCAGGCCACAGCCGTTTACACCGAACGGCTGCAACAGATCATCCAATCCCGCGGCGAAGACGCCGCATCCCAACAGGAGGCCTGACATGGGCACAGCAGTAGTATGGGAAGGCAACATTGGCTCCGCACCCGAATACAAGCGGTTCCAGAAGGACAATCAGGATCCGCGGCACCTGCTCCGGCTGAACGTCTACTTCGATAACAGCATCCGCCTGCAGGATGGCTCCTACGAGGACCGCGGCGGCTTCTGGGCCAACGTCGAGCTCTGGCACCGCGACGCGGAGAGCTATAGCCGGCTGTACCAGAAAGGCATGCGCGTGTTGATCGAAGGCCGTGCGGTCCTCGATAGCTGGAAGGATGGCAACGGCGTCGAGCAAGCGGCCATGAAGGTCCAGGCCAACCGGATCGCGATCCTGCCGCAGCGGATCGATTCCATCACCCTGGGCCAGGGCACGGGGCAGAGTCAGGCGCGACCAGTCTCGAATGGCTCAGCTCCAGCTCGCGCTCCGGTCCCCACCGGTGACGACTTCGACGACGAGATCCCCTATTAGGTTGCCCTAGAAAAAATTCGCGCCCTCAGCGTGAAACTGCCGGATGACGGGCCTCACCTAGCGTGAGCCTGTCGCCCGGGACCAGCAGAGGCAGAAAAGTCGCGCCACTGCGTGAAGCTGCTAGGAGAGTCACCTTCCACCTCGTGTCTCCCCAGCTACCCGCTAACCCCAGGGTAGGCAGAAGCCGCGGCACAACGTGAAGCCGCAGGTAGTGCTTACTTGAACAGCGTGGAACTGCACATGGACAACGCCTACCGCTTCAAGCGCGCCGTACAGATTGTCAGCCACGATTTCGATGCTATCCAGCGCCTGTGCCAGGCCAAGGTCAACGAGGTAGGAGAGGTTCGTAGACTCCGCGCCATTGGGGACGTCTCCATGCGTGCCCAGGGCTACATCAACGCCTGCCATGATTTTCTGGGCCTACCAGGCGACCGGTTACGACAGCTGGTCTGGAGCCTCAACGAGTATCGGATGACTCGCCGCGAGCAGTTAGTAGGGGCCTACTTTGATGACGACCCTGAGGACGTGACTCACGAGGTGGAAGTCGCGATCGATTGGTGGAACGGGATGGATCCCACCGAGCGAGAGCACTGGCTGACGCAGGCGGGATCCAGACGCCCACGCGATGCACGCCGCGCCTAAATGCTCCACCTGAAGCAGGAGTGCGAGCGTATGGGGTCCCCAAAATAGATCGCGGCTCAGCGTGATCCTGCTGGTGAACTCAGACCGAGGAATCGGGACACTCCCATGGCGAGCAAAACCATACCTCGTGTGACTTCGATGGAAGGTCGATCCGGGGCGAACGCCCACCGATCAGCCAGGCGCGCAGGCGAGGCCGCAGGTCTGGCCAAGGCCGGTGTTCATACCTGCCCCTACCAGCACCCCGCCTTTCGCTCCTCCTGGCTCAAAGGGTATGCCCAGGCCCAGCAACAGAGCTTCGACTTTTAGGCCAACCTGTTCGGGTCTGGATAGGGTTTCGCCTTCCGCAGGCTTTCAGCGATCGCCACCCTTGGCCTTCCTGTAACTACCCAAAGGTCTGCGCGATGTTTGCTCGGGGTATCCTGTGCTTGTCCGTCACCACCGTTCTCGCCATTGCGGCCGCAGCCCTGTACGGGGAGTACCGCTATTTCGCCCCTGCCCAAGCTCAGTCCCTCATCGGCTTGGCATTTCGCCTGCTGGCCATTCTCTGGAGCTGGCTGCTGACAGTCTGGGCGACCAAATACGCGGTGCTGCTACTGGTCGATGCCCGGCAAGAGGTGCGGGAGTATCGTCGCCGCAAGGAAGCCGTCGAGTGGTACGTTGAGGCCTTGGGAGGCGACATCACCCAGTCCCAGGCCGACTTCATCAACGACCGGCTGACCTATGGTGATCGCTGGGAAGCGGCGGAAGGACTGCTCAAGGCCTACTACGGCCCGGGTATCGAAACCAGCGACATCAAACGACTTGATGACCTGGCGGATCGCGGCTGGCGAGTGACCGGCAAGCTCCAGGTCGACGCCCTTTGCTTGAGCCTTGCCGGCAGGCATCAGATCTACACTCCACTGCGGCTGCTGCCCCAGCACTCGAAAGCCCCTTTACCGGCCTCGCCTCCCTCCCCATCGCCGTTGAAGCCCTTCCGGGAAGACGACCCCTGGTACTCGCCCGATGTGCTGAAGTTCCTCGCCGCGCGCAACACCTTCATCCTGTTCCAACGGCATGGCGGCATCGATCTCGACTGGACACGTGACGACGGGCAGCGCACGGATTCTGTCTCCCGCGAAGACTGCGCGGCCATGCTCAAGGCCATGTCCGCCTGGACCAGGCGAAAGACGTCCGAGGCTGAAGCGACGGCTTTAGGCACCGACCTCGAGTACGTACGACACGACATCGCCCATGTCACCGATTCGCTCGCCCGTGAGCAGCATCAGCACTGTCACAGCGTCATGTGGGAAGCGACCAGGGACGATAATCGGGAGCGCGAGGAGGATGAGCGCCGGGCGGATGAGTATTGCCACCGGCTGTATTCTGGGCCTGCCGATGAGTGAGCTCTCCAATGCATGCAGACCTCCCAAGTTCAGCGAGCAGCAGCTCGCCGTTGCTCATACCTGGGCCTCACACTTCAAGATCGACGGGCCAAAGCGCGACACCTTTATCGACCATTACCTTCGCTCTACGCGGTTCCCTCGCTGCTGGAGTGTCAGCGTTCAGGTACCCGGCCGAGCAAGCCTTATCACCATCCTGCGCCTTGGGCACCTGGTGCAGCTCTACGATGGTGTGTGCATCCGGACGAAGAAGGTCAAGGCAATCGACCGTATGCCCAAGCGCAAACCGGCGGAGCAATCGGCGTTACGCTTGGCTCGATACCTGCTGCTGCCTCACATCACCTGGCCGCTCCAGCCGCTGATGACGTCGTTCTGCGATTCAGCCCGATCGGTTGCCAGACAGTTGGCCTGCGACGATCTGGGGGCCTTCGGAAAGGCATGGGACATTGATGGCCATAGGCACAACCGCTATTTCAGTCCCCGGACGGCCTACTACCTCACGCAGATCGGCGCCGCGCTCAAAGCCTTTCTCGCGGAGGTCGATCAACCGCGGCTGTTCGCGATTCGCTCAGCGAACTGCCCTTCGGCTGAACTCTACAACTGGCTGTCGCGGGGGAACTCTGAACGACGACATCAGGCGTTGCGGTCACAGCCCATCCTGGTGCCGCTTCTTGTGCTATGCGAGGACGACGACTGGCCTATTGGGAGGCGAAACTTCGACCAAGGCCCCGCCCAGCTGCAGGCATCGCTTCGGTGTTATCACCCCAACGACACGACCCTTGCGGAGGCACTTCTTGGAACGGCAGTGGATGCAGGGCTACCTTTGGTGCCGTTGCTCGCCTGGGTGTTCAGGGCACCAGCCGCCTCGATCCGTTTTCTAGGAAGCGTTCGCCCCAACTGCGCCGGCACGGCGCTGGGTCTCATCAAGCGGGAGGGACGTGGCTTGGGCTGGCTGGGGCTGCTGGTAGGCGCCCAACTAGGCAATCGCCGACCTCAAAACCGCCGTGACTGGCGGGCCATCCATGAGCTGCACCGCTGCGTGCCCTACAGCGCCGCTGGTGCCATCGACTGGTCGCGTCTACTCGCCGGTACTCCGACGGCATGGGATGACCCCCGATGGCCAGGCATTCGCGCGACGCTGACGGACGTGAGGGAGCTGCTTAGCGCTGTGTGTGATGAGTCACCGAGTGCCCAGCGCGCCGCCAAGGGGCTTGAGGACTTTCTTAGACGTAGCTCCTATGCCCAGATCGCCCGCCTGGTGCATGATTTCCACGAGGCCATGACCAAGGCCCGGGAGTTTGCCGACAGCCAGGGTCCGCTCCGGCAGACGGATGCGCACACCTCCTGGCCGCCGCTGCTGAGCAAGTCGCGCACCGTCGATTGTCCGAATGGCCTGCAGATCCTGGAGCTGGTGTGTCCTGCTGACCTGATGAGTGAGCACCTCGCCCTGGGTCACTGCATCGACAACTACGACTATCGCGCCTATTCCGGCGCCTGCCGACTATTCTCCGTCCGGGAGTCAGGCCGCGCCCTGGCCTCGGCGGAGCTAGCCATGCCCCTCGAACGGCTCACCAAGAGCGCCCAGAAGCAGCGGATGACTCGCTCGCCCAGCGAGCTACAGGTGGTACAGCTGCGCGGACGCCTCAATCGAGCCATTGCAGGTGACGAGCCTGCAGGGGTTGCATTCGACTGGTTCATGACCTCGCTACGGCGTGGCCGACTGTCGGTAGCCCTGGAATGGCCAGATGTCTCGCACACCATGAGTCGATTCGCCAAGGATGCCTGGCGTATGCACTATCAGCGATTCCTGTGGGAGTGGCTGACGCACCGTTTGGGCCTTGCTGACGCTGTCGCCGGCCTGGCTCACACGGCATGAAGCGGCCCTCCCTGCGCAATACCTCAGGCACATCCCAGCTCCTGCAGCGCGCTGTGTTCGACGGCTACGACTTTGGCCTGAAGATGCCCTACCTCGAAGGGGCCAACCGTCTGCTGACAAGCCGCGGCGGCAGCTTCATTCGCCGCGGCGAGCATCCGTTGTCCGGGTATTGGCGACTACCCCAGCGGCGCCTGCTGGAGGACCTGGACGTGCTCTTTCACCAGCTGGGCGAACTGGCCGACGGTCGATTCGTCCAGGACTGGTCGGGCTTCAGCCGCAAGATCGCCGACGCCCAGGCCGATGCCCGACGAGACCTCTTCATCTGGGGGATGCGCCTGCGGATCGCGCCGCTGTCCGGGGGCGGCGTGGTGCTGTCCGGGGACTATCACCCAGGGTGCGTGGCCGTGGCCAAGCGGATGCACGGCGCCTTCCTGTCCACGAGCCGCGCATGGCGGGTGCCAGCCTCGCCCGAGATCGTGCGCAGCAACCTGATCCTGGAGCTGGGACTGCTCGAGGAGCAATTCGAGATGCTCGACGTGCTCCAGGAGCTGCTGTCCGATGGCTCGGTCAGCGCCGCCCGTGACGTCACAGCGATGTCGATCGGCGGACCTCCGCAAGAGCGGAGCGCGGCCTCAGCCGACGAGGACAGTGCGGCAGACGTCTACCTGGCCGCAGTGCCGGACATCGCCAAGACCAGTTGGACGCTGCAGGCCATCGAGGCAGAGCTCAAGCCGTATTCGCTGATGTCCCACCAGCCCGCGGGGATCCGCCACCTGCTGCAGCGCACCAGCGCACTGCTGGCCGATGACATGGGGCTGGGCAAGAGTCGCCAGGCGGTGATCGCCGCCGGCATCCAGTCTGCCGGCCGCCAGATCCTGGTGGTGGTACTGGCCAGCCTGGTGATCAACTGGGAGCGGGAGATTCAGGCGGTCTATCCAGACGCGCGGATCGCCCGGCAGCGGTATCAGGCTGATGCCCAGTGGGTGATCGTCAACTACGAGCGCCTGGGCGACTTCGTCGCGCTCGCCGAGCAGTTTGCCGTGATGATCGTCGACGAGGCCCACCGGCTGAAGGAACCCACGGCCGCCTGGACGCGCAATGGCTTCGACATCGCCGCCAAGGTGCCCAATCGCTACCTGCTGACCGGGACGCCGGTACTCAACCGAGAGTCGGAGCTCCACACCCTGCTGCGCCTGTCCGGACACCCTATCGGGCAGCTGCCGCTCAAGGACTTCTGCGAGCGCTTCGCCGGTAGCTCCGAATTCCGTCAGGGGCTACGCGCCGAGATCGGCGACTGGATGCTACGCCGACGCAAGGATGTGCTGCCCGATCTCAAGGGTAAGCAGCGGCAGACCGTGCCGGTGGTGCTGGATGAGGCGCAGCAGGTCGAGTACAACGCCATCCGCAATGCCGATCAACCAGTCTTCGCGCGGTTGGGTCGGCTTCGCCAGCTCCTGGAGCGCGTGAAGGCGCCGGTGGTGATGGAACTGCTGGGCGAGCTGGATCCCGACGACAAGGTGATCCTCTTCTGCGAGTACAAGGAGACGGTCACCACGTTGCAGCAGCTGTGCGAGGCCTCAGGCCTGGGGTGCGTTACCCTGGTGGGCACCGATAGCCTGACGAAGCGGCAGAAGGCAATCGATCGCTTCCAGCAGGACGCCGATTGCCGGGTCTTCATCGGCACGACGTCAGCGGCCGGCACCGGCAACAACCTGACCGCAGCTAACTACGTGTTCTTCCTAGGGCTGCCTTGGACGCCGGGACTGCAGGACCAGGCAGAGGATCGGGCCTACCGCAATGGCCAGCGGCGGCTGGTGGTGGTCAAGATCCCGCTGGTGGAGAACTCCATTGATCTGCAGCTGTGGCAGATGCTGCAGGACAAGAGGCGGATTGCCCAGGACCTCATCGAGCCAGACGCGGTCAATAAGGCCCAGGAACAGCTCGCCAGAGAGCTATCCCCTTGAATGACGCACACAACGTCGAGTGGTTTCTTGCCCGACTCCAGCATGAATTCCCGCAGTGTAATTGCCTGATGAGTGCAATCTGCCTCGATGGGGGCGCTGCGTTGAGCGTTATGCAGAAACACTCGGTTGTGACCGTCACCTTGCAGATTGATGCTAGACGGCTGCGTGATGCCAGGTATATTCAAATGCTGCTGCAGTTGGTCCGTGAACAGCTGCATCGCAGCTGAACTACCGACACGTTGGTAGGTCAGTCGTTGTGGGTGCGCCAGACCACCCCCTCCAGATTTGCAATTCTGGTGGCTTCAAACTGAGCTCACCCCCGTCAGATGCGGGGGATTTTTTTGCCCGCCGCTAACCTCTTTCGCTCCAGATACGGTTATCTCCTGCTTTCCAGACAGGTGACTGGCACCGTGAGCCCCACTACGAAATGGGGCCTCACCGCACATGATCTGGAAGCTCAATACCCTCTCGCCGCTCGCCTTCGCCGTTGCATTGGCAGGCTGTGCCCAGCAGGAGCCTGCGCCCAGCGCACCCGGCCCCGACAGCTCGCGTAATCCGGAGCTGCTACAACCCGATCTCTATCCGAAGGGTGCTGTGTCAGAGCCCCAGGTCCGGTACGGCCGCTACACCTTGGTCAACACCGCGCCAGAGACCGAGCAGCGGGATCTGATGGCCCAGATCATCGACGTGAACATTCCGGCGAACATGAAGCCGACCGTTCGCGACGCCATGCAGTACGTGGTCAATCGCTCCGGTTACAGCCTGTGCGGCCCCGAACAGGGGCACGTCAACATCCTCTTCACCCGGCCCCTGCCGGCCGCCCAGTACAAGCTCGGGCCCATGAGCCTGCGCAACACCCTGCAGGTGCTGGCCGGCCCCGCTTGGCAGGTCAAGGTCGACGAGGTCATGCGGTCGGTGTGCTTTGTACTGCGCCCGGGCTACCAGCTCCCGGAAGGCCAGCGCTACGCCGCCGTGCCGGCAACGGCTCCGTCTACGACCGCCGTGAAGCCAGCGCCAACCCCGTCCAGCTCGCCGGTCACCGTCGCCACCGTACCAGCGGCTAAGCCGTTGGAAACGCACACCGAACCGGCCAAGCCGGTAACGAACGCCGCTACGCCGTCAGCGGTCAAAGCTACGCCCGCCGGCGCGGCGCTGACATCTGCGCCGGTCAATGCGCCTGGGGAGGCCTTGTCTGTCAGGCAATCTCCGAATGCCTCCTCGGCGAAGGGCACTCCTGCCAAACCTACTGCACCTGCGGCTAAGCCTACGAACGTAGCGGTCACCACACCAGCAGCCAAGCCTTTACCCACTGCTGTCTCAACGTCTTCCGCCGCGTATCTCCTGCCCTCGGTCCGCCTGACCGAGCCGGCCTCTGCCATGACCCAGACCTGGGATGCACCCATCGGCAGCACCCTGCGGCAGTCCGTCGAGGCCTGGGCCAAGCGTGCAGGCTGGCAGGTGGTCTGGGAACCCGATGACCTGGACTACCCCATCGAGGCCGCCCTGCACTTCCGCGGCACCTTCGCCGAGGCCGTTGCCCAGGTCTTCCCGCTCTACGACGGCGCTCGCCGTTCATTCATCGTCGATGGCAATTCCAGCCAGCGCATCGTTCATGTTTCCGAGAGGAAGAAGTCATGACCCACCCCCTTCGCCTGAGCGCCCTGGCCGCGGCGCTCCTGCTCGCCAGCTGCTCGGTGCAGCGGGTGGACGAATCGGCCCAGCGCGCCGAGAACGATGGCGCCATGGCCAGCCAATACGCGGCCCTGCTGCGCAATCAGCAGCAACAGCCCAAGCGCGAGACCGTCGTGTTCAGCGACAAGCCCTGGGTCTCCACGCAACCGGTGGTGGCCAAACGCAGCATGCCCTCGGCGCTGGACTGCGAGCTGAGCTATCGGCCCTCCGGCAGCGTCGGCATCACTGAGATCGCTCAGTACATCACTAGCCAGTGCGGTATCGCCGTGCTGGTGTCGCCCGATGCACTCAATCCCAATGCCGCAGCGCCCAGCGCACAACCGCCCAGCACCGCACCGGCGCCGATCGGCAATCCCAGCCCAGATAGCCTGGCAGGCCTGCTGCCTGCAGGTGTGATCACCAACCCGGCAACGATGGGCGCTGCAGCGAGCTCCACTGGCTCCGGCTATCGCGCGTCGGACTTCACCAGCCTGGCCGGCGGAAGCCAGGTCAGCGGCCTTAAGTACAGCGGCAAAGCCTCCGGCTTGCTCGATGAGGTCACCGCGCGCCTGGGCCTAGGGTGGCGCTATTCGCCCGTCGAGCGCGCCGTGCGGATCAGCTACTTCGAGACGCGGGTCTTCGACGTCTGGTCCTTTGGGGACAAACAGGTCATCACCAGCACCGTGAAGTCCGGGATGACTACCGCTGCCGGCACCAGCGGTAGCACCTCCGGCGGATCGAGTACCAGCTCCGGCGTTTCAGGGGATTCAGGCAGCAACCAGAGCACTACCGTGACCCTGGAATCTTCTATCCTGCAAGACATCCAGAACAACGTGAAGGCGATGCTCAGCGTCGCCCCAGCCGGGCGGATGTATCTGGCCCCCTCCACCGGGACCCTGACCGTCACGGACCGCCCTGAGGTGATCTCGCGGATCGAAGCCTACCTCAACAGAACCAATCGCAGCATCACTCAACAGGTGCTGTTCAACGTCAAAGTGTTTGAGGTCACGTTCACAGATACGGACCAGCAAGCGCTTAACTGGGCGGCGGTCTACAAGTCCCTGAACACGAAATGGGGCCTGTCACTCTCCAATACCGTCGCAGGTATCAGTACCAGCGCGTCTACTGCATCGGTCGGCATCGTCGATACCGCCAACTCCGCCTGGGCGGGGTCCAACGTCATCGTCCAGGCCTTGGCCGAGCAGGGTCGCGTTTCCAACGTGCGGTCGCCCTCGGTCACGACCCTGAACTTGCAGCCGGCGCCCCTGCAGATCGGCAATGTCCAAGGGTACTTGGCCGCCAGCTCGACGACGACCACCGCCTCGGTGGGATCCAGCACTTCGTTGACACCCGGCACCATCACCAGCGGCTTCAACATGACGCTGCTGCCGCGCGTGCTTGAGAACGACGAGATGTTGCTCATGGTGTCGATCAACATGAGCAACAAGCCGACCTTTCAGACCCTGACGAGCAACGGTTCCAGCCTCCAGCTACCCAATTACGATGCCAAGTCCCTGTCGCCCAAGGTCAAGCTGCGCAGTGGCCAGACGCTGATCCTGTCGGGATTCGAAGAAGCTAACGAAAACGCCAACAAGACCGGTGTGGGTGATCCTAGCTTCTTCGGCCTCGGTGGCAGCCGCACGCGGACTTCCGGTCACAGCGCCCTGGTGATGCTCATCACCCCGATCTTGACGGACTGAGCGCATGGCCATCTCTGGTATCCCACCGGCAGTCCCCGCGCAGAACGTGCAGATCCTGACCTATCACGGCAAGAGCTTTGTCTCCGGTCTGCAATGGCATCCGTTGGGCAGTCTGACCGGCTACATGAAGGAAGCCCGGGAGTACGGGCGCCTGCACAAGATGGACATCGTCGCCATCCGGCGCACGCCCAATGTCATCCAGGCCGGCTTCGTCGCGCGCAGCGCCGGGGCCATGAAGGGTATGTACTCGCTAGCTGCGGCGCTGGCCGGGCAGCTAGGTCAATCCTGGCTGGCCGCCTGGCAGGTGCCTGGCGATGAGCCGCGCTATGCACTGGTGGCCGTGATCGACGGCGCCGTCATACCCGGTTATGACCTGGTGGGCTCGGCAACCGAGATTCAGCGCAAGGTAGCCCAGCTCGAAAGCCGTGCGCTGACCTTCGATGAGACCTACCTGCCGATCGAATTCGGCCTGGGCGGCAAGCCGCTCGACATCGACGAGCTGTTACAGCCTGGCAATTTGAAGCGCGACTACGCCCTCAAGCCGCTTGCTTTCGGGATGAGCAAGGGCGAGTGGATCCGCGTAGGGGTCCTCGGACTCATCGTGGTGGCCGGGATTATCGGCTACAGCCAGTGGGAGGCGCATAAGCGCGAGCAAAGGCGACTGGCCGCCGTCGCGGCCGAGGCCGCGCGTCAGGCCGAACTGCAAGCGATCAACGAGCGCTCCAAGGAGCAACAGACCCTTCAAGCCCTGGAGCACCCGTGGGCGAAACGCCCAGGCGTGCCGGACTTTCTCCTGACCTGCAACGGCGCTATCGATAGGCTTCCGCTGTCCATCGCCGGCTGGCTGTTCACCTCGGCACAATGTGATGGCGTGCTGCTGTCTACCAATTACAAGCGTGACGGCAACAGCACGGCTTCAGCCTTTGTCGCGGCTACGCATGGTCACTTCGCTGATGAGCCGGCCTTCTTTGACGAAGGCAATGGCGCCGCCCTCAAGCTGACCTTCGAGCCCCCATTGGCGGGCGACGATGAGCTGCTGCAGGCCACACCTGCCCTGGCTGATCTGACCTCCTGGCTGCATGGCCAAGGCCTGGCACCAATCATCAAGGAAGTCCCGGTGGTCATTCCGGCGCCTCAGGCCATGCCTGGCCAGCCGGCGCCACCTGCGCCGCCGCCCCCGGACTTCAAGCACTTCGAGCTGACCTTCAATACCGCGCTACCGCCGGACATCGTCCTCAAGGACGTGCCCCACCAAGGCCTGCGATTGCGCGAGATCAAGACCCTTCTACAGAGCGATCAGCTGGCCTGGTCGGTGACCGGTGACCTCTATGTCAAATGACCTCTCCCTCGTCGTGCTCGGCGCCCTGATGCTTGCAGTGGCCGCCCCAGTCATCGCTGCCGAAGCGCAGTCCTCCGACCCAGACGGCATCACCGTTGGCGAGCTCTCCCGGGTGCAGAGTGAAACCATCCTCTACAAGGCCCAGGGCGAGCGCGCCAAGGCGCTTCGCGAGCTCAACGATGGCGGGGCCCAGGCCAAGACGGCGCCGCAACCTAGCTATCTGCCACAGCCCATCGTGCAGTCGAACGGCGCAGCGAGCGGCACGCCTGAACATAGCGGCACGGTGGAGCAGTTGCCCGTTGTGAAACTGGTCTACGGCGCCGGTACCGCACTGCACGCCACCCTGCTCTATGCGGGCGGCTTCGAGATCGATGCCTCACCAGCGTCGACCGACCTCCCTGGTGGCTACCGCGTGGCCAACTTGAGCCTGGACAGCGTGGTGCTCAGCCGCGGCGGCAAACGCTATCCGCTGGGGTTCTCCAACCGCGCGCCCAGCTATCCAGTAGCCACCGTCGCGGCGGGTCAGACTTCTGTGTTGCCAGTGACCGTCACACCGATGAACCCGGTAGCGCCCGTGCCGGTGCCCGCTCCAGCCCCCATTGCCCTTCCGGGCTCCGCGCCTACCGCCCTTCAACCCTGAGGTGACTTTGATGAGTTCGAGCAATCACGCTGTGTCCGCTGCGGACGAGCCGGAAGGCGACGCCAAGGCTATTGGCCAACGGTTGGCTGGGGAGCTGGTCAGCGAGCTACTCCCGCTCCAGCCCCGTCGCGTACTCACTGCCGAAGGCGCCCTTTGGGGCTCGGTGAAGCCGGAACTGCGTCAACTCCTAGCGCTGGTGGAAGGCGTACGGCCCGGTGACCATGCCCAGCTGCTGGTGTCAGGGCAGCACCTGCGCGATCCCTTCGTCATGGCCTTCATGGGTGAGCTGGATCGTGCGGATCTGGACTACCGCGTGGTACCCAGCACCCTGAGCGAGATCCAGGCGCTGTACCAGGTCGATACGACCCGCGGCATCGGTACCAGTAGCCTCGACAGTACCTCTCGCCAGCAGGAGGTCATCCGTCTGCTCGGCGAAGCTCACAGCCGCGGGGCGTCGGACGTGCACTTCGTGGTCGGTCGTGAGATCACCCACATCCTCTTTCGCATCCATGGCCTGCTGACCGAGTACGGTCAGATCCAGAGTCACATGGGCCGCGAGCTCTGCTCCGCCTTGTACAACTCCATGTGCGACGTGGCCGAGGAGCACTATCAACCGGAGATCAGCCAGGACGCACGGGTCAAACACGCCTTCGTGGCTCAGTTGGGCCTCTTCGGCGCCCGGGTTGCGTCTCGGCCGTTGGTAGAAGGACCGCTCATGGTCCTGCGACTGCTCTATGACGAGAAAGCCAAGCAATCCCTAGATGAGCTGGGCTTTCTGGCCGAACAGATCGCCCTGCTCAATCGACTGCGCGGCCTTCCGTACGGCGTCATCCTCATCACCGGTCCGACCGGATCCGGTAAATCGAAGACCCTGCAGGTCACACTAAATCAGCTGCACAGCGAGACCGACGGCACCCGCCACATTCTCTCCGTCGAAGACCCGCCCGAGTACCCCATCAAGGCCAACCAGTCGCCGCTGGGTCACGCCGAAACTTGGGACGGCGCCATCACCAACACCATGCGTCTGGATCCGGACATCCTCATGTATGGGGAAGTGCGCGACCTCGCCACCGCCCAGGCAGCGTTTCGCGGTGGCATGACCGGTCACCTGGTCTTCTCGACCCTGCACACCAACAACGCGGTAGCGAGCCTGCAGCGGCTCATCGACATGGGCGCCGACCCGAGCCTGGTGACAGACCCTGCACTCATGTCAGGCCTCATCAACCAGTCGCTGTTACCGGTACTGTGCACGCATTGCGCCCAGCCACTGGCCTCTCAACGCGACCAGCTGAACCCGGCCCTTATCGAGCGACTGGAACGGGTCATGGATACCGCGAAGGTCAGGCTGCAGGGTCCTGGCTGTGCGCACTGCCGCAACATGGGCGTCTCCTCGCGGACGGTCGTTGCCGAGGTTCTGATCCCCAACCATCGCTTCATGCAGATCTTCCGCGACCAGGGTGCCAGCGCGGCGAAAACCTACTGGGTCAGGGACATGGGCGGGATCACCAAGATCAAGCACACCATTGGCAAGGTCGCTGCTGGGCTGATCGACCCCCGGATGGCCGAGACCATCATCGGGCCGCTGGACCTCGAGCTTTTCGTCCTGGAGCAGCCCAATGCTTAGCCGGATTCTGGACAGTTGGACGACCTTTGCCGATGCCTGGTACGCCAAGCAGTTCGGTAGCAAGGAGCGCATCCAGTTCTACGAAAGCCTCTGCGCGCTCCTGGAGAACGGCGTCGGCATCGACGATGCCCTGGAAGAGCTACGCGCAATCTTCAGCGATGGCGGCAAAAAGCGCCGGGACCCGACCGCCTTGGCTACGGCTGGCATCAGCCAGGCCGTGCGAAACGGCAAGTCCCTGGGCGATGCCTGTCAGCGCTGGATGCCCTACCAAGAGACCGCAATCATCGCCGCCGGCGAGCGGTCGGGCGCCCTGGTACAGGCTTTCCTGGATTGCGTGCAGATGATCGAGGCCCGGGGGCGGATCCTATCCCTGATTCTGTCCGTGACCGTCTATCCCATCATGCTCTGGGCAATGATGGCCTATCTGCTCCACGTCATCGCCTCGCGCATGGTCCCGGCCATGACCCGGGTCTCCAACCCCGAGGGCTGGACCGGCATCCCCTACCTGCTCTATCAGGTCTCCAGCTACGTCAACAACTGGGGCCTGCTGACCCTGATCGTGGTGCTGAGCGTCATTGTCTTTGCCATGGGGTCACTGCCCTACCTGACCGGACCACTGCGCGTCAGGCTCGATCGCGTACCGCCTTGGTCGATCTACAAGGCCCTCCACGGCTCCACCTTCCTGCTCAACATCTCGGTGATGCTCAAGGCCAACATCAATCAGATCGAGGCCTTGCAGTCCCTGCAGCGCGGCGCCACGCCCTGGCTGCGCGAGCGGCTGATCGCCGCCATCTACGGCGTCAATCAGGGCAAGAACTTCGGCGAGGCCCTGCGTCTGGCTGGGCACGAGTTTCCCGATAAGACCGCCGTCCAGTTCCTCTGCGTATTGGCGACCCGCAAGGGCTTCTCCGAAGCCATCCACCGGTTCAGCAATCGCTGGATCGAGCAGACGCTCAAGCAGGTGGAGCGCTACACCAAGGCTTTCCTCATCTTCTCGACCATCGCCATGGGGCTCTTGATGCTCCTGGTCGTCAGCGGCGCCTTCAGCTTGCAGAGCAACGTTGCCAGCCTCCACCACTAGACCCACCACCCAAGGAACCGTCATGAGCAAACCCACCCCCTGTATCGATCCCGCATTTGTCAGCGTCGATGTCGAGTCGCCCAGCGAAAAGAATGAGTCCCAGCCTTTCCGCCTGCCGCCGCGCCACCGCCAGCGTGGCGTCTTCAGCCTGGAAATGATGTTCGTCTTGATCATCGCCGTCGTCGCCCTGGGCTACATCATCTACAACGGCGGCAGCCTCATGGGCTCCCAGGATGTGACCAACGAGCAGTCCAACATCGGCACCCTCATCGCCAACACCCGCAAGCTCAAGGCCAGTAGCGGCTACGGGACGTCCGGTACCAGCCTGGTTTCCCAACTGGTGGCCAGCAAGGGCCTGCCCAACATGAGCGTCAATGGCAGCAACTTGTACAACGCCTGGGGCGGTTCGGTCACCGTGGTGTCGAGCGGCATGACCTTCACCATCACCGAGAACGCGCTGCCTCAGGATGCCTGCGTCACCCTGGCCACCAAGATCAGCCGCGGCACCAAGGTCACCACCGCCATCAACGGCGGTACCGCGGTCACCGGCGAAGTGGATCCCGGCACCGCCACCAGCGGCTGCAGCAAGGACAGTAACGTCCTGGCCTGGACGGTTTACTGAGTTCGCATGAGCCTGATCACGCAAGCCAACTTCGTCGACCTCTTCCTCGGCCCGGACTTCTCGGACGTGAAGGGCCTCGACGGTTCCGGTAGCCGGCGGGAATCTGCGCCGGCGGCCTGGAGCACTGAGCTGCAGGCGCTGCGCGAGCAGTGCCAGGCAAAGTCGACTGAGTTCGGCGATCCGGAGTTCTCGCTGGTCCAGGACGGGATCGTCCTGCGGGTGACGCAGATCAAGGACGCCTTCTCGGAGGACGTCTTCATCATCCGCAAATCCAATGCCCAGATCCGCCCCTTCCACATGCTGGGGTTTCCCGAGTCGCTGGCCACGGCCATGCTCAGTGACCAGGTGCGCGGCCTGGTGATCTTTTGCGGCGAGATGGGCACCGGCAAGACCAGCAGCGCCGCCTCGCTGATCGCCGCTCGCCTGCAGGCCTGCGGAGGCACGGCGCTGGCGATCGAGGATCCGGCCGAGACCAACCTCAATGGTCTGCACGGCGAGGGTCGCTGCATCCAGATGCAGGTATCCCGGCGCACAGGGGGGTACGAGGAAGCGCTGCTGCGCGCCCTGCGCACCGGTGCCGACATGATCCTCATCGGTGAAATCCGCGATATCCCGACTGCTGTTCAAGCGGTACGGGCCGCCATCAATGGCGTCTTCGTCGCCACCACCTTCCATGCCGGCAACCCCACCCAGGCGCTGGAGCGGGTGCTGGCTCTGGCCAGCAATGAGATCAAGAACGCTCGCGAGATCCTGGCTCAGGGTCTGGTAGCGGTGGTGGCTCAGACGCTGGAAACCCGCAATGACCGCCGCATCCTCAAGGTGCGCAGCCTTCTGGTCAACGGCGAAGACGGGCCCAGCATCCGCGAGAAGATCCGCGCCGGACAAATCGCGCAGCTGGACCAGGACATCGACAACCAACTCAAACGAGACCTCTGGGGATGAATACCTCATTCAGCAAAGCATCACAGCGGGGCTTCATCGCCCTGGATATGCTCTTTGGCTTGATCGTCTTGGCAGCCGTGATGACCGGGGCCGCGGTCATGATCGCCAATCAGATGGACTCTCAGAACTACCAGATCGCCGCTGACCAGCAAAAGCAGGTTGCCGACGCCGCCGCCAAGTACCTCAAGGACAACTTCGCCACGGTCTACGCTGCTGCCGGTACCACGACGCCGGCGCAGATCACCCCGGCGATGCTGCGCAACACCAACTACCTCCCCGCCGGCTTCACTGACGCTAACGCCTTCGGCCAGACCTTTGTGGTGCTGGCCAGGCGGGTGGCGACCAACCAGCTCGAATCTATCGTGCTCACCACCGGTGGCCAGGTCATCGATGAGATAGGCACCCGTGAGATCGCTGAAAACCTCGGCGCCCCGGGCGGCTTTGTACCGGTGGCCAACACCGGCATCGTCCAGGGCGTGCGGGGTGGCTGGTCGTTGGCGCTGAGCAACTACGGAGTGAACCCGGGCGCGGGCCACACCGCTAGCGCCCTCTTCCTGCAGGACGGCACGCTGGCCAACGATTACCTCTACCGCAATGCCATCGCCGGCAAGCCCGAGCTGAACCGGATGAACACTGCGCTCAACATGGGCGGCAACGACCTGAACAATGCGGCCAACATCACCGCGTCCGGTACCGCCAGCATCAGCGGCGATGTCAACGCTGGCCGCAACGTCAACGCCACGGGCAACGTGAATCTCAACGGCACAGTTACGGCCGGCGGAGACCTCCGGGCAGGCTCTCTCTACCTGCAGGGCAATGCCACCATGAACGGCACCGCTACGGTCGGAGGCAACGTTGCGGTCTCTGGCGATACCACTACCGGCTCGATGTACGCCCGGGGCAATGTTCAGGGCGTTACCGCCAGCATGTCGGGGGAGACCTACACTACAGGCTGGTTCAGGACCCGCGGGGACACCGGTTGGTATAGCGAGAAGTGGGGCGGCGGCTGGCACATGACCGACAGCGACTGGGTACGAGCCTACGCCGGCAAGAGCGTGTACACCTCTGGCCAAATGCGCGGGAACAGCCTCTTCTCCGACGGCAGGACCTATGTCGGTGAGTACATCCAGCTGATCGGCTCGGCGACGGAAAACGCGGGGTGCGCCACTAATGGACTGGTCAGCCGCGACGGTGGTGGTGCCTTGCTTTCATGCCAGAGCGGGTTGTGGAAGCGCCAATCCAGCAAGACGCCGACCTGCCACGCCTACACCATTCCGGGTTACGACCCGAATGACGTAACGACCTATGCCTGTCCTGTCGGTACCAAGGTAGGTTGGGACACGGCAGGTAGCGGTCAGCGCTGGGCGTCCACGCCCAATATCGCCATCGGGCACAATGACTATGCGACCATTTTTTGTTGTGAATTCTGAGGTAGACGCATGTACGACATTCCGACCCTGTTAGCGCTGCGCCTTTTGGCCAGCGCTGCACGTGTCCAGCAGCAGACATTGGAAACCATGGCCCTCGATGAGCCAGGGACCCATCAGGCCCGTGAGCTGCTCCACCAGGTCGATGCCCTGCTTGAGGAGATGATCGATCCGGAGCAGCTCGAGACCCTGGTGCAAGAGCAAAAGCGCCTGAGCCGGAAGGTGGGCTAGGCCATGCCCATGCTGTGGGTCATCCTGGTGGTGATGCTTGCTGGAGCGGGACTGCTGAGCGAGCAGCTGCAGCGCAGCGACAACCGGCGTCAGGCCGTCGACGTCTCCGCGCTTGCTCACAATCTGCTGATCTACCGCAACGCCCTGGCCGAATACGCCTACAACAACCCGGGCCTCTCGGGCGCGCCGGCGGATTCCGCGCTGGCATTGCCCACCTGGTGGGTGCACGCGGCAGGTGTGAGCGGCTACGTGCAGGCCGGATCTAGCTACGCCTACTACGCGGCTCCTCCCAAAGGTCTGGTCACGACGCTGGCCGAGCTCACCAAGTCCGCCGCGGTGGGCTACGCCACGAATGGACAGCTCGTCAGCCCTTCGTATGGGGCGACCGGGATAGCGCTGCCACCCGCGGTCCCCGCCGGCGCTGCCGTGGCCTATCGCTAGACCAGCAGCTCAGCAAGTAGGGCAATGCCGCCGGCCAAAGCAGCACCAACGGTCAGGGTCAGAGCCATCATCAGGCCACTGGCGGTCGCAGCGATCATGTCGGTCGGTTGGTCTTCGGTGTCCATGGTGAGTCCTCTTCATCAAGGTAGCTCCAGACCCTCGTTATCACGGAAATTCTTAGCGGATTACCAGCAGGTGGATCAGCGGAACGATTCGGCGGGTGACTGACCAGTCCGGCCGGTCTTTGCAGCGGGGAGGATAGGTTGGCGTTTAGGTCAGTGAGGACCCGAGGCTCAGTTTTCAGTCGCGATCGTAGGGTCGAGCACAGTACAATTTCATGGCGTCAAGAATGGACCTTTCGCTATGCAAGCTCTCCCCCTCCCGCGCACGTCACCGGATGATGATGCCCTGAGGCATCTGCCCCTGATCTCCGTGATCGTTCCCTGCTACAACGCAGGTGCTTATCTTGAGGAAGGCCTGGCGAGCATCTACGCCCAGGACTACCCGCGCTTTGAAGTCATCGTGGTCGACGATGGATCAACCGACGACAGCGTGCAGCGCCTGGTCGCGCTGCAGGAGCGTTTTGATTTCAAGCTGGTGACCCAGCCCAATGCCGGCGTCAGCGCTGCATTGAATACCGGCCTCGCCCATGCCCGAGGCCAATACGTCGCGACTCCTGACCTCGATGATCTGATGCTGCCGCAGTCCTTGCGAATCCGCGCGGCCTACCTTGAAGAGCATCCCGAAGCGCCTTGTGTGGGCGCCCTGGTCAGTTTCATGGATAGCGCCGGCAACTGGCTCAAGGACCAGCACGCCGTAGGTGTTCAGTGGCTGGACTTCGATGAGATCCTGCGCAAGACCCGAGTGGTGGGTGCGCCGGTTGCGCTCTATCGCAAGGCGGTACTCGACCAGGTCGGTGGCTACGACCCGGCAATTCGCGTCCAGGACTTCCAAATGACGCTCAAGGTCGCGGCACTGGGTCAGCCCATTGCGATCTTGCCTGTTACGGTCACCCGTTATCGACGCCATGCCGGCAATCTCTCTCGGCGATACCGGCTGCTGCTTGAGGCGGATCTGCTGGCGATTGCGCCCTATCAGGATCACCCTGGCTATCGGCAAGGGCATACCTCAGTCGTCAACAAAGCCCTGAAATACGCTGTACGGCACGACAAGCTGGAGGCACTGCGCATGCTCCGGCTGATCCCGCTGCGGGCCATGGATCGCACCACCCTGCACCGCGTCCGTCGCCTGCTCACGCCTTATCGGCCTTCCAGGAAGTAGCGCCATGATCTCCATCGTCATCTGCTCGGTGAAGCCTGAGCTGCTGGATGCGGTTACCCAGAACATCGATGCCACCATCGGCGTGCCCTATCAGCTGATCGCCATCGACAACCGGCAGGCCAACCGTGGGCTCTGCGCCGTCTACAACGAAGGCACCGGGCGTGCTCGGCACGATATCGTTTGCTTCATGCACGAAGACCTGGAATTTCTGGAGGCGGACTGGGGCCTCCGGGTAGTCGACCACTTCCAGGAAGACGTCCAGCTGGGTGCCATCGGCGTTGCCGGGGCCCGCTTCAAGAGCCGCGGCCCCTCGGGCTGGATGGCGGCCGGCAAGTCCGAGACGAACTGCATGCGCCTTTATCAGCGGCATCATGACGGCACGGACAACCTGTTTCACCTTCGCCCTGCAGGCGATGGACGTCCGCGTCAATCGGTTTGCACGCTCGATGGGGTCTGGATCTGCGCTCGCCGCGAAGTGGTGCTTGAGGTGCCCTTCAACGAGGCCCTACCCCCGTTCCATTTCTATGACATCGACTTCGCCCTGCGCGTGAGCCGGCGCTATGAAGTGGCGGTGGTCTACAACGTCGGGCTGCGCCACTTCTCGGAAGGCCATTTTGATGCGCGTTGGATGCGGGCCGCGCTGGACTATCAAGGGCTACGCGAGGAGGTGGTGTCCCGTGTGGCAATGGGTGCTCAAGACCTATCTGTTGCCACGCTGGAACAACGCGGCGCACGCTTCTGGATGAAGTTCTTACGCAAGGTGAAGGCGCCGTGGCGCCTGCGGTGGGAGTGGGTACAAGCCAGCGGCGCGCTGGGCTATCCCAAGCTGTGGTGGCTGGTGGCCAAATTTCTCTGCTACTACCCGCTGAAATTCCGCTAGGCCTGCCAGGCCTACCTAAGACGCGAGTGCTCGCTGCGGGTTGGCCAGCTCGCGTTGTACCTGGTGTGGACACGCCCGGGGAAAGACGTCCTCAGGTATCAGGCTCTGTTGGGACAGGTTGATAACACGTCGACCTTCCGCTGCCAGCACGCCAGCGGCCAGCTCCATCGCCGGCAGGATTCGCGTCTGCAGGTGCTGATCCAGGCCGCACGGCGCTGATTGCCCAGGTGCCGTCTCATAGAACCGCGGCGCCTGGACGTTGAGATCAACTCCCGCCAGGTAGATCTCGTCAAAGCCCAGGTGATAGGCCAGCTGCAGGCAGATGTAAGCAACCGTTCGCACGTCGAAAACGCCGTAGTCCATGTCCTTGCTGAAGCCAATATCCCGTGCCCGCTTGCTGAAGGGCGAGACCAGCCGCACAGCCTGGCTTTGATCGCGCCCGAAGTAGTCGCGAAAGCTGGCCCGGGGCGCCTTACGCAGCCCGTAGGCCTTGCCGGCGTACCGGCTGGACAGCCGCTGGATGTCCTCGGGCCACAGGGCAAGGCGCTGCGCTTGCTCGACCGCAGCCTCATAGAGAGCAGGCTGCTGCTCCTGGAAGCTGCGATCGCTGCAGACGTAATACAGCGGCAGGACGGACGCCTCGAGGAGCTTGGTGACCGCACCGTTCATGGTGATGATCGGCACGCCGGCCCAGCGGCGAATGTCGAGCTCGGCCGACGAAGGCCCGGACGCCAAGATCAGGACAGCACCCCGATGAGCATTTTTTTGCGATGAGAAAGCTCTTCCCACGTGGACAGTCTCCATAGGCGGGCCAGATAACTTGACCGTGGCCAAGCGCGGATAGGGTTCGTTAGGAAGGGCTTGTTGTTATCGAAAGCGAGGGGGCTGTTGCAGAAGACCAACTTGGAAAGCGGGAAAAACTGGCAGCTGGTGTCCGCTAAAATTGACCCAGGTCGCAATGGTCCCAAACCAGGCCCTTCGCCCACAATGATCGTTAGCGGGACAACTATTCCCAAGGTGTAACCATATCTGGACCGTTTTCGGTTAAGCGCTGCCCTCGTACGCCATGCCTGGCACCGTTTGCCCTGCAGGCCATTCGGCCATCGACAGGGGAATCCCATGCGTGTGTTTTTGTGCGAGAAGCCCAGCCAGGGCAAAGACATTGCCCGGGTGCTCGGCGCCACCGGACGCGGTGAAGGCTGCATTCGCGGTCAGGGGGTGGTGGTGACCTGGGGGATCGGTCATCTCCTGGAGCAGGCGCCACCCGAGGCCTACGATCCGCAGTTGAAGTCCTGGTCGCTCGATGCACTGCCGATCCTGCCGGCAAGCTGGAAGGTCGAGGTCAAGCCCAAGACCAGCAGCCAGTTCAAGGCGGTCAAGGCGGTGCTCAAGGAAGCGACCGAACTGGTCATCGCCACTGATGCCGATCGCGAGGGCGAGATGATCGCCCGCGAGCTGCTGGAGCACTGCGGCTATCGCGGACCCATTCAGCGTCTGTGGCTGTCCGCCCTCAACGACGCCTCGATCCGCCAGGCCCTGGCCAGCCTCAAGCCGGGGGCCGAGACCTTTTCCATGTATCACTCGGCGCTGGCTCGCTCCCGGGCTGACTGGCTGATCGGCATGAACTTCACCCGGCTGTTCACCCTCCTCGGCCGGCAGGCCGGCTACAGCGGGGTGCTGTCGGTAGGACGGGTTCAGACGCCAACGCTGCGTCTGGTGGTCGACCGCGATCGGGAGATCGCCCACTTCGTCCCGGTGCCGTTCTGGAGCTTGGACGTACTGCTGGCCGCCAACGGCCAGACCTTCACCGCGCAGTGGCGACCTGCCCGCGACATCACCGATGACGAGGGGCGCTGCCTCGACCAACGCCATGCCCAGGCTGCGCAGGCGCGCCTCACTGCGGGATCTACCGCCATTGCGGTGTCGGTCGACACCGAGCGGGTCAAGGAGGTGGCGCCCCTGCCCTTCGATCTGGGCACGCTTCAGGAGATCTGCTCAAAGAAGCTTGGGCTCGGGGCTCAGGAGACCCTGAACGTCGCCCAGGCGCTGTATGAGACGCACAAGGCAACGACTTACCCCAGGACCGACTGCGGCTACCTGCCCACAAGCATGCTGCCGGAGGTGCCGGCCGTGCTCGAGGCGATCCGGCGCACGGATCCGTCCATTGCCCCGGTGCTGGCCAGCATCGATCCGGCGCAGCGCTCGCGGGCCTGGAACGACGCCAAGATCACCGCGCACCACGGCATCATCCCGACCTTGGAGCCCGCCAACCTGGCGGCCATGAGTGACAAGGAACGTGCGGTCTACAGCCTGATCCGCGCGCACTACCTTGCCCAGTTCATGCCCCACCACGAGTTCGACCGGACGGTGGCCGACTTCGACTGCAACCAGGTGGCGTTGCGGGCGGTGGGCAAGCGCATCGTGGTGCCAGGCTGGAAGACGCTGTTCCAGGCAGTAGCAGCTGATGACGATGAGGACAGCAAGGAGAAAGACCGCGCGCAGATCCTGCCGCCGCTACAGAACGCCTCTCGCGCCCAGTTACAGCAGGCCCAGCTCAAGGCGCAGCAGACGCAACCACCCAAACCTTATACCGAAGGCGATCTCATCAAGGCGATGAAGACCGTGGCCAAGCTGGTGACCGACCCGCGCCTGGCCGCCAAGCTCAAAGAGACCACCGGCATCGGCACCGAAGCCACCCGGGCCAGCATCATCCAGGGCCTGATCGATCGTGAGTTCCTCCTCAAGAAGGGCAAAGCAGTGCGGGCATCCGACGCCGGCGTCTCGCTGATCGCCGCGGTGCCGCCGGCAGTGGCCGACCCGGGTACTACCGCCATCTGGGAGCAGGCCTTGGACATGATCGAGGCCGGCACCATGCAGCTGGACGACTTTATCGCCAAGCAAGGAGCCTGGATCGGCAAGCTGGTCGCCCAGTACCGCCAAACCACGCTCAACATCAAAGTCCCGGAGGGCCCGTCGTGCCCGCTCTGCCAGGCCAAGATGGCCAAGCGAAAGGGCAAGAGCGGCGACTTCTGGTCCTGCCTGCGCTACCCCGACTGCAAGGGCCTGGTGAACATCGAAGCGCCGAAAGGGAAAGGCAAAGGCGGCCCAGGAAAAGCCAAGCGCAGCAGTGCTTCCGCCTAGGATCCGGTCCTCTGGGAGCTTTCTTGCCTTTGTCACGGTCACAGCCCCATAATGCAAGCGTTCCACCCCGCTCGCGCACTGGCGGTCATCAGTGGCAACCCCGAAGCTTCTCGACCTGGTCTTGAAGCTTCACCCCTAGAGCACGCTAAGCATCGGGTAGGGCGTGTAGATCTTTGCGTGATGCTCTCCCTGTGTCTCCCTGTTCTGCAGCAGACACGCAGCCGTCTAACTCGTGATAAGCGGGTTCACAGGCACATAGGGCTCACAGAAGGTTCGGTGCACACTGTACTTCGGGCCAACCTGGTGTGTTGGCCCACACTGTTCCTCCCCTTCAGCTGCATTCGAAGGGTAGCCTGGTCCTCTCGGCATCGCCTGGTGGACGAGGCTACCCCTCGGGTAGCCCTCCTCTCTGCCGGTGCCCGCCGGCGCAAAAATGGGATCCTTTTGTGCGCGGATGCGTGCCTTGCGATTACTGGCCCTAGCCACGATAACGGGTCGGGTGAATGCGACGATCATCAGGACGGTAGGTCAATGCCCAGGGACCACCAGCGCCGGTGCTCACGCTCACAGGTGGCATCTTTGTCTTGAGCTTCACTAGCCTCACCCTCGCCGAGGCGCCTTGCTGCTAGACCCAGCGCTGCGCCTGGCGCGCTTCTCCTGCTTTCCTCCCCCTCGCTCGACCCCCGCTTCCGCTTTTGCCTCGCTCTGCCCTCCTTCCGCTTGACAGCCTTATCCGCCGCCTCCGATGATTGCCCCATGTTCCGCTGACGTCGTCAGCAACATGCCCAGGCAGCTCTGGATCTCAAGACTGCAACGTGGTCACCCACGTCGATCCGCACCCATAGTTCGCCAAGCTTCCGGAGGCGCGAACGGTTGACTGGTTCTACCGGTTGATGGAGGCACCTCACACATCTGCTCTACCTACCCAGCGGGGACACACTCCCCCGCCCGGGATCAGTGTTTCTCTGCATCATTCCTGCAGGAGAAACATCATGATTTCCAACCTTTCCCACACTGCTGCTTTCCCCACCAGCAACCGGGTAATGCTCGAACCCAACAAAAGCACGCTGTTCCAGCCTGTTTTGATCAGACAGCATGTCGATCAGCTGTATGCACAGTCCTGCGCTCGCTATACCACCTACGACACCATGGTGAGCAAGGGCTTCTCCGAGTCCATGCGCGAGGCGTTCAGCGAAGACGAGCAGGCGGACGAGAAAACGATGTTCGCTTTCAAATATGCCCGTGAGCGTTACGGCTATTTGAGCATCGACGAGCAGGAGCAACTCGATGAAGAACTGGCAGACGATGGGTACTGCACCCATGGCTTGACTTGGATGACCTGCCCCTGCGGTTGTTTCGAAGGGGACTGAAAGACACACATGCCCTCCTCCTGGAGGGCTTTTCTTGTCTGCTCGGATTGACAAGCGCGAGGCCCCTGCACATTCTTGAGCCATGTTCCGCTGACGTCGTCAGCAACATGCCCAGGCAGTTCTGGATCTCAAGACTGTAACGTGGTTACCCACGTCGATCCGCACCCATAGTTCGCCAAGCTTCCGGAGGCGCGAACGATTGACCGGTTCTACCGGTTGATGGAGGCACCTCACACATCTGCTCTACCTACCCAGCGGGGACACACTCCCCCGCCCGGGATCAGTGTTTCTCCGCATTACTCACCTGCAGGAGAAACATCATGACCACACCTACCCTGAGCTACCGCTTTGGCGAATCCGTCGGTACTGCCCTGCGTGAAGTCATTCGCTCCGTGCGTAATGCTCAAGCCCAGGCACGCACTGCGCGTCCGTCCATAGCACCGGCTGAACGTCATGTAGTCGAGTTTCCGCAACCGATCTTATCGGCACAGGATCTTGAGCTGATGGATCACGTGCCTGCGATGACACGCCGTGGTGGGATGGATCTTCACACGTGGTTCAACAAGAACACTCGCGAAGCCCAGCCTGAAAAGCCCAAGCGTGAGCGCAAGCCGCGCAAACCCAAGGCTGCCGCCTCTGCCACTGAGCCCGTCCAGTCGCCAGCGCCTCTAGCGCTGCGGCCGGGCTCCTTGGACCAGCTGATCGCCCCGTTCGACCCTGAGGTCGCACTGGCCAGCTGATTCACACCTTACCCACCCCTGTCGGGAAACCTCCCGTCAGGGCGGTTTTCCTGACGCCACAACTGAAAGGAAAGCCATGGCTTCGAAACGACTCGCTGCAATTGCAGACGACTTCCGTAAGGTTGGTACTACCGCCATGGGCGCGGCACTGATCGGTATTTTCCTGAGCGATCATCAGGTCCTCACGGTCTATACCTTCCTGTCAGGTGCTATACTCTGGCTCATTGGTATCTGCCTCACCCGGGAGGATTAACATGGACCAAACCACCTTTGGCGTCCTGATGTTGAGTGGCATGCTGGTGTTCTTCAGCGCTGTTGCGGTTTGGGCTGACTGGCCCAACGTGAAGCAGAAGGCTCAGAAGCTGATCCGCTCGCATTGATGCACTGATCTACCAAAGCCCTCCTCGGAGGGCTTTTTCATTTCCGAGGTATTGACAAGCGTTGACCCTCTGACACCTTAGGCCTGTCAGCCACCGAGAACTCTCCCACCATGGAGGCCTTTCATGGGACTTGATCTGGCGTTGTACCGGGCGTTGCGTTCCGTCGATATACCTGAAGATAAGGCAATGACTGTCGTCGATGCGTTGGAAGCTCACATACGTGCGCAGTGGGCTGCCAAGCCTGGCCTGACACAGCGTCAGTTAGATACCCAGCCAGATGTGTCACCGCCCCAATTGAGCACCAAGTCTGACAGCGACCCGATAGCGAGCAGATTTACGATCGACGTATCCCTCATGCTCATTGCCTTTGTGCTGATCTTGATAGCTGGGATGGGATCCACGATATGAGTCAGACCGCCTTTGGAATCACCCTCTTGTCGGTGCTGCTGATCGTCTGTGTTGGTACGCCTGTCTGGCTGGACTGGTCCAACATCAAACAGAAGGCATTAAAGCTGATCCGGTCGCATTGATGCACCGCTCTACCAACGCCCTCCTCGGAGAGCTTTTTCATCGCGGGGGTATTGACAAGCGATACGGCTCTGAACATTCTGAGGGTGTATGCCGCTGACGTTGTCAGCAACATGCCCCGGGCAGTCTCGGATCTCACGACTGCGATGCGCTCCAAGCGCATTGATCCAAACCCAAGTTCGCTAAGCATTCGGTAGCGCGAACGATTGACCGGCACCCCCGGTTGATGAATGCACCTTCCACCCACCCTCGACGGGACTCCCCGTCAGGGCCGGTCTCCGTCACATCCTGGAGACCTTCCATGAAAAGCGGTTTTGCGTTGTACCAGGCATTGCGCTCCATCGATGTCTCGGAAGACAAAGCAACTGCTGTTGTCGATGCTATGGAGTCCGATATGCAAACTCACCTTGCTACCAAGGCTGATCTCGCGCAGCTCGAACTCAAGCTCACCATCCGCATGGGCGTCATGCTCTCGGCCGCTGTTGGCGTCATGCTGACTGCGTTCAAGTTCATGCACTGACCTGGCACCACCCTTTCTGGCTACACCCACCCACGCGGGGAATACTCTTCCCCTCCCGGGCAAGGTGTTCTCCGTTTTCACCTCTTGAAACTGGAGAGTCACCATGAGCAACCAAGCCAACGAAAGCCAATACTTCGACCTGCACACCACCGGTATCGGTTACCTCAACCGCATCCGCGAAGTGAAACCCAAAGGCAGAGGCGCCAAGCCGTTTTTGGCTGTCACCGTAGCAGCCCTGTGCGGCAGCAAAGAAGCGGTGGAATACCGCTACATCGACTGCAATGTCGTCGGCGCCGAAGCTGAAAAGCTGGTTCGTCGTTGCATTGAAGCCGTCAACGCTGAGAAGAAGGTCCTCGTGTCCTTCCGCATCGGCGATTGCTGGGCTGATCCCTTCACCTACTCCTCCGGACCGAAGCAGGGACAACACGGCGCGAGCCTGAAAGGTCGTCTCCTGTACATCGGCTGGATCAAAGTGGAAGGTGAGTTCGTCTACGAAGCCAAACCGCGCGACGCAGCCTCGGCTGAGCAGCAAGGTACGGATCAAGGGAACGAAGGCGACCAATCGGCCGCTTGAGTCACCCTGCTCTTCCAGGCGCCCACTGGGCGCCCCTGCTCTACCTAGGCTTTGCCACTTTTCTCTTCGCACACCCATCCGGGGGCACCATCCCCGGACCGGGGCATGGTGATCTCCATTAGCTGAATTTTTGGAGCCCATCATGCAAGTCATCGCCACCATCAAGTCTGAGCTGCCCGCCCTGCCCATCGTTGCCGAAGTCTCCTATGACGATGCAACCGAAGAGCTGCTGAGCAGCGACCTGTTTTGCGACAACGCCTGGTTTCTGTTCGAGATGAACGCCACCAGCGCTGACCGCGTCCAGGCCTGACTGATCACACCTTATAGGCGCCCTCGGGCGCCTTTGTCTTTTGGAGGCCCCATGGGTACCGAAACCTCACCCGCTCACAGCAAGTTCGATCTTGACGACGCCGGCCACAACTACCCGTTGCAGGTCCTGCAGTCCCGCCGCGGTTTCTACCTCGGCACGCTGGACGATGAGGGCCTGCCCTTTAGCCGCGAGTCGAACGAATACTTCCGCAGCCACAAGGCTGCTGAACAAGCACTCAACTCAGGGAAGTGGACTCGGCATTCGCTGAGCATCTGACGACCTGAACACCACCCACCAGGGGCCTTTTCCCTGGTGGGATATGGCCCTGACGCGCCTTGGCAGTTGCCAGCTAGCTATCGATTGCTATGCTGCGACTTCAACAGGATGTGAACCATGCCATATAACCTTGTAATTTCAGGATGCGTCGAGTGCGCGGTCTTAAGCCTTGAGGCTGCCGGTCAAGCCCTCACCTTTTACCGAGCGCTAGGCCATAAGCCGCGGTTGTTTTACTCGATGTCCCTTGATCACCTTGGTGATGAGATTGATGACGCGGGTAAGCCCGTGCGCGAGCACATTTCAATGAACGCAGCGGAGTTTGCCGAGTACCTCAATAGGTTTCGTCAGGTCCGATACGCCCGCGATCACGATCTCGACTGCCCTACCGTACCTGCGCAGGTTTTCAGCGTATTCGGGACCTACAAAGGTCGTGAACGCCTGATAGCTGAGCTTCATTACCAGGACGAATCAGAGCAACCCTCTGAGATTCGCGTCCATACCCATTTGCTACGTGTCACCCAGGGCCTCATGGCGCTCGAAGACCTGTAGCAACACCTGACCACTAACCCAGAGGGGCTGACCCTCTGGGCAGCTCTTCGTCCGAGGAGCTGCATATGAACAATGATTCGACTTCCGGCACTCACACAATCACCGAACACTCCGGCCTGGTGGCCGTGCTAGCCGACCTGCAGCGTCACGGTTGGCGCGCAACCGAGCTTTGGGATGGCAAGGAATGGGGTCCCATCCAGGCCACCTGGTCCGTTGATGAGGTAGCCGAGCAAGCAGCGGAGACCGAGCTGTCCCGGGTGCGCTTCCTATCGGAAAACCATGCGGGTTACGAAGGCACGATGCTGCTGATTTGGGGCAACAGTCCCATTGAGCTGATCGCCGACTTGACCATGACTCATGGCTTCGCTGAGGCCGTCGAACGTGCTCAGCGGACGGTCTGGCCACATTACCCGGACGATGAAGCTGCCATCCGCTGGGCTTGCCCAAAATGCGGATCGGCTGATGTCTCGGCAGAAGGTGGCGTAGAACCCCCTCACCCTGTGACACATTCGCTCGAGGATGATGAAACCGCCTGCGACGACACCTGCGAGATGACCTGCAATACCTGTCAGCATCAGGACAGCGCCATGTTCTTCGCTGAGGATCTAGACCAGCTGTAACCCTTCTTAACCGAACGCTACCACTACACAACCCAGAGGGGCCGACCCTCCGGGCGGCTCCTCGTTTCGAGGAAATGCCCATGACAACGCTCAACCCTTTCATCCGCGGTTACCAGGACCTGTACATCCGCCGCGAGCTCCTGATCACCTATGACGATCACTTCCAACCCTGCTACCGGCAGATGCCCGAGGAGCAGAAAGATGCAGCCGACCAACAGGTGGTAGGCCACTTCTGCATCTTCAACGATACCCATGCTGTGGCGGTCGAGCCTGGTGAAGTCACAGAAGACCAGCACGCCCTATACCCGGCCAACGGGCAGATACGCGCCGTGGTCTACGCGGTCCGGGCTATGGAGAACGGCCAGGAGCTTCACCTCGGCGACACGGAAACGCTGGAACGGGCCCAAGGCCTGCTTAAGCGCATCCAGTTCGAAACGGGCTTCTACAGCCGCTCCTTCGAGATCACTTCAGCGCACTTGCCAGATGACGAGTGGGACGAGCTGCAGGACCTGGTGCAGCACGCTGATACCCACTTGCTGCTGTTCGAGTGCTTCACCCTGCCAGACAGCGATGCCGTCGGCTTCAAGCTTCACGGCACACCCTGGACGGACGAGCATCTGAACAAGCTGGAAGGGTTCGGACTATCGGCCCTGCAGGCCATGCACCACGAAGAAGGTTTTATGCCGGAGACCATACGGGTGCTTGGCCTGGCAGGCCAGGCCGACGTAAGGATCCTGATCCTCGATCCCAATGGCTTCCTCCTCGAAGGTCTGCCTCAGTTCTAACCCTCCTGTCAGGCGCCTCCGGGCGCCTTTCTTTTGTCAGGCCTATTGACCAGCTACAGCGCCGCTTTCAGAATTCATCCCACATGCCGCTGACGTTGTCAGCCATGCCCAGGTGGTCAGGATCTCAAGACCACGGCGCCCCGCGCTGATCCAACCCCAAGCTTGCCGAGCATCCGGTAGCGCAAGCGGTCGGCTCCGCCGATGGATGCACCTTTCACCGTTTTCTCCCACAGGGTACCCATTCCCTGCTGGGCATGGCGTGCCCCCTATTCACGAGGACCGCCATGATCAAGATCCCCGGCCATCTGGCCATCCGCACCATCCAGGGACGCAACGGCGCCTTCAACGTCGGCCGGCTCTCTACCTCTATCGGCGAATTCGTCATCAAGGACGCTGTGCTCGAGCAACACGTGGAGGGCAAGTACCGCGGCGAGTTCGTCATCACCGAGATACGTGCCTCGTCCTACAGCACTGGCGGCCGCCTGGTCATCGAGATTCGCGCGCGCCTGGACAGCATGGTGCTCGAGGACCTAGACACCCTGACGGCCTACGACAACGCGCAGATCGATGCGCAGTCGCCGGATCCGCTCGATGAAGAGCAACCTGTCGCGGCGCCCCTGCCGAAGGCTCGACCACAACCCGCTCGTCCCGCCAGGTCTGCCAGCACTCTGGTAGCGCCTGCAGACGACACCGCACCCTTCGGGATGCCGGCATCACCAGCAGCTTCTCCGGTAACGCCTGCGCCTGATGTCGATGAAGCTGACCAGGAGCTCTTCGGCACCGTCTGGCCACTTGGCGAGACCGTGCGGCTGGACTCAACGGTCGACCGGCAACGCCTCCGGCAGCAATGCCAGCGGTTGGGCCAGTTGGGCTACACCATGGACTTCAAATCGCAGGCCTGGAATCGCGCGGCCTGACCTCACCCTCACAACCACACCCGGCTGGGACCTCTCCCAGCGGGAAGGCCTGGCCATCACCACAAGGACCTTCCCTATGGGCTGGCTGTTTTCTCACCCCACGCGCGATGCGCTGATCTCCGAACTCACCGCCAACGGCGAAACCGACAACTGCACGCGCACGGTCCTCGATCATCACCTGGTCGATAACGTGCTGTGGCAGATCGTGAAGCTGGTACCCAAACGCGATGGCGTCTTTCCCGGCGTCGCCGCCGGTGAGGCTTGCGTCCTAATCGGTTGCGACCTACTGGACGTTCACGGGGGCCGTTGGGGCCATAAGTCACTGGATGAAAGCTCGGGCCCCTTCTACTGGAGTTGCCCGCTGCACTTCCTGCCCAGGGCTACCCACGGCATCAATCTCGAATGGCGCGAAGGCGTCCGGCGATACCACGCGGCGCGCTGAGCGTCCTCTCTCACCCACCTCGGGGCAACCGCCCCTAGGCGCGTTGCCTCCACAAGGAGCTGACGATGCCCCTCTACCCTATCGATGAGTGCCCCGATCTGCTGGTGGACGCCTGTGTCTGCGATGAAGAACGGCGGCTGATCTTTCTCTCGGCCTGGGGCCGCGACACCGCCGTCCAGGAATTCCTGGCCAGGCTCACCTTGGGACGCAGCGAAGGCGGTCTCGAGCAATTCCACCTAGTCCAGAGCGGCCGCAGCCTGCCGGTCTTTCCGGACGCCGAGCGACTGGAGAAACGCACGACCCGCCAACTGCGCGGCACCCTGTTTGGCAGCCTGCTTCACGTCTGGCTGTTCGACGGGCGCTGCGCGATACCGGATCGTGCCAATCACCTGGCCTACGCCCTGGTGCGCGACAACATCGACCCCCTGGCCAGTCTCTGGCCGCTGGTGGTCAACACCTGCCCACTCCCACTCCTGCCGCACTGGCAGGAACCGGTCATGGAGCTGCTCCTGCAGGAGCAGATGCTCGAGCGCCTACCCGGCGCCCTGGGCGACCTGGCCGGCTGGCGACTCCGACTCAAGCTCGACGAGCTGCAGTACCACCTTGGCCAGCGCATCCGCGCCGGTCAGCTCACCACCTCCTGATTGGGCTGCTTGCGGCCCCTCTTCCCTCACTTTCCCAACACTGGAGCTCCGACCATGGCCCTGATGTTTCCGCGCCTGGCGCGCAACTTCGCCAAAGCTGGCTACTACCCCACCGACGAGGTCACGCTCGAACGGACCCTGCAGGCCCTGAGCCCTGCCTCCACCGGCACCATGCGGATCCTCGATCCGTGCGCCGGTGAAGGCGTGGCCCTGGCGGAAGCTGCTCATACCCTAGGGCGTGAGCGCGTCAAGGCCTGCGCGGTGGAGTACGACCGGGAGCGTGCCGAGCACGCGCGCGGCCTACTCGATCGCGTCCTGCAGGGCGACCTGATGGACACCATCGTCACGCGGCAGGCCTTTGGGCTGCTCTGGCTCAACCCCCCCTACGGCGACCTGGTCGCCGACCACAGCGGCGCCACCCAGTATCAGGGCAGCGGCCGCCGGCGACTGGAGAAGCTGTTCTATCAACGCTCGCTACCGCTGCTGCAATACGGCGGGACCCTGGTGCTGATCGTGCCGCACTACGTTCTGGACGATGAGCTGTGTGGCTGGCTCTGCAATCACTTCACCGGCCTGCAGATCCATGCGGCCGCGGATCCGACCTTCAAACAGGTGGTGATCTTCGGCATCCGGATTCGCCGGCAGGATCTGGCAAGACCTGCCGACGTCAAGGCAACCCGAGAGCGCTTTCGTGCGATCGGCAGCGGCGAGACCTCGGCTGAACCGCTACCGGAGGTATGGCTCGGGGAGCCCTATGGTGTGCCGGCCGCCGTCACGGAGCTGGAGCACTTCTACCGGGTCACCTTGGAGCCTGAGCAGCTTGCCTTGGAGACAGGTCGACTGGGCGGACTCTGGAGCGACTTCACCCTGCACTTCGGCCAGGCTGGCCAAGTACCACGACCACCGGTCAAGGCGCTGTCGCAATGGCACCTGGCCCTGGCTCTCGCAGCCGGGGCGATCTCGGGCGTGGTCACCTCTCCCAATGGGCGCGTCTTGGTACTCAAGGGCGACACCTACAAGGAAAAGGTCAGCCGCACCGAATTCACTGAGGATGAGGACGGCAATGTCCTGGAGTCGCGGATCCTGACCGACCGTTTCGTGCCCGTGATCCGGGCCTGGGACATGACACCGGGATCTCAGACGCTGGGACAGGTCCTGACCATCACCTCGGCGACGGCAGCGACCGAGCCACCACCACCTACAGCACCTGAACCGCTCCGGCTACCGGCTGGACGCTTCGACTCTGGTCGGATCGTCATGACGGCAGCGGTGAGCGAGCGGGTGGAGCGCGGTGAGCTCAACCCCGTGACCTACCTGCGGCGTCACCTGCAGGCGGACTGGGGCGAGCTTGACCAAGAGGACAAGCACAGCAACGACCAGGCTCTGCGCCTGGGCAATCGGCTGTTCTCCAGCTACGACACCCCGATGTCCGATGAGCCCCGGCTCTGGATCATCACCGAAGCCGATCGCAGCGTGACCACGCTGCTGTTGCCCTCGGACTACTAAGGAATCTTTCGAGGCGCGTCTCCTAACAGGGATCCACAGAAGACCACCATGAGGAACAAGCCGAGATTACCTGCGGCGAGGACCCTCAAAATCAACTCGAGATTAACCGTCATCTGTAGTGCCCCCGGCACTGATCCTTTACCGCTTTACTGAAAGTCAGCCGTTACAGACCCGCAATTCCACTAATTGATCAATCACCGCCCCCTGGGTACGCCGATACCCATCCGGGGTCGGCCGTGCCCGCCTCTCCAAGGAGATCCACATGACCGACCTCAACGCTGGCCAACCGGCCCTGCTCACCACCGTCAGCCTGACCGATTTCATCGCCGAGTTCGGTGAGGGTCTGCTCGACTCCCTCAACCGCTCCAACCCACCGGTCTATGCCGGCGCCGCTCACCCCGGGCGCCAGGCCGTGATGGCAGGTCTCAAACGCACACCCTTCCCGGCGCAAGCCGATGTCGTCCAGGCGATCGCCGCGCTGCTGCTCGACCGCGGAGAACAGGCCGGCATCATCAACGCCGAGATGGGGACCGGGAAAACCATGATGGCCATTGCCGTGGCAGCTGTACTCCACGCCGAAGGCCACCGCCGCACCCTGGTCGTCTCGCCGCCCCACCTGGTCTACAAGTGGCGGCGCGAGATCCTCGAAACCGTCCCAGGCGCGCGCGTCTGGGTGCTCAACGGACCGGACACCCTGGTGAAGCTGCTCAAGCTCCGCCAGGCCCTGGGCGAGCCGTACGATGGTCGCCAGGAGTTCTTCATCCTGGGCCGTGTGCGGATGCGGATGGGCTTTCACTGGCGGCTGGCGTGCGGTACGCGCCGCGCCGCCGGTGGACGGCGGCTGGCCTGCTGCACGGACTGTGGTCGCGTGCTCGAGGACGAGGAAGGCAACTACCTCACCCTGGAGGACTTCCAGTGCGAGGAACGGCGCCGGCAGTGCCCGAAGTGCAAGGCGCCCCTCTGGACGCTGATGCGCCCGGGCAAGGCCGCCGGCGGTGACAGGCGCAGCGTGATCCTTAAGTCGATGTGTCGCATACCCACCATCGGCCCCATCCGGGCCGAGAAGTTGGTGGCGGACTTCGGCGAAGAGTTTCTCGCCACGATGCTGGCTGACAACGTCCACGAGTTCATCAATCTGATGGACGCCAAGGGCAACTTCGTCTTCAGCGACCGCCAGGCCAAGCGCATGGAGCGGGCGATGGCCAACCTGGAATTCGGCTTCGGCGAGGGCGGCTACCAGCCGACCGAGTTCATCAAGAGGATGTTACCTCAAGGCTATTTCGACCTACTGGTGGTGGACGAGGGACACGAGTACAAGAACAGCGGTTCGGCCCAGGGCCAGGCCATGGGAGTGCTGGCAGCGAAAGCGCGCAAGACGCTGCTGCTGACGGGCACACTCATGGGCGGCTACGCCGACGACCTGTTCTACCTCCTGTTTCGGATCCTCTCCCGGCGCATGATCGAGGACGGCTACCGACCGAACGCGCGTGGCAGCATGGCCCCTGCAGCCATGTCGTTCATGCGCGACCACGGCGTGCTCAAGGACATCTACACCGAGCGCGACAGCCAATCGCACAAGACGGCCCGGGGCAAGAAGCTCTCGGTACGGACGGTGAAGGCCCCAGGCTTCGGCC
>NZ_JASCON010000199.1:0-255 GCF_029959585.1 Pseudomonas sp. PS02302 | reverse complement strand
TCTTTAAAAAATTGGGAAAGTGATAGAAGTAGACTGCATTAACTGTTTTCACTGGCAGTTAGTGTCGTCAAGGTAAAATCTTGCGAACTCAAGCGCAAGTTTTCGGCGAAATGTCGTCTTCACTCATTTAACGCCTGCAGATCGGTAGCGTCCTTGTGACGTCAGCGAGATTGCTTGGGGTTATATGGTCAAGTGAAGAAGCGCATACGGTGGATGCCTTGGCAGTCAGAGGCGATGAAAGACGTGATAGCCTGC
>NZ_JASCON010000198.1:0-255 GCF_029959585.1 Pseudomonas sp. PS02302 | reverse complement strand
GTTGATTTCTTTTCCTCAGGGTACTTAGATGTTTCAGTTCCCCTGGTTCGCCTCTTAACCCTATGGATTCAGGTTAAGATACCTAGCTTATGCTAGGTGGGTTTCCCCATTCAGAGATCTCCGGGTCGCAGGTCATTTGCCACCTCACCGAAGCTTATCGCAGGCTATCACGTCTTTCATCGCCTCTGACTGCCAAGGCATCCACCGTATGCGCTTCTTCACTTGACCATATAACCCCAAGCAATCTCGCTGACG
>NZ_JASCON010000197.1:0-257 GCF_029959585.1 Pseudomonas sp. PS02302 | reverse complement strand
GCCCCCGTCTACGACGTGGCGATCGAAACGCCCCTGCAACCGGCGCGGGCGCTGTCCGAGCGGCTGGGCTGCCAGGTGCTGCTCAAGCGCGAAGACCTGCAGCCGGTGTTTTCCTTCAAGATCCGCGGCGCCTATACCAAGCTGGCCAGTCTCTCGGCCAGCGAGAAGGCCCGTGGGGTGATCACCGCCAGCGCCGGCAACCATGCCCAGGGCCTGTCCCTGGCGGCCCGCGAGTTGGGCGTGCGAGCGATCATCGT
>NZ_JASCON010000196.1:0-264 GCF_029959585.1 Pseudomonas sp. PS02302 | reverse complement strand
GTTTCGGGTCTATTCCCAGCGACTAAACGCCCTATTAAGACTCGCTTTCGCTACGCCTCCCCTATTCGGTTAAGCTCGCCACTGAAAATAAGTCGCTGACCCATTATACAAAAGGTACGCAGTCACCCAACAAAGTAGGCTCCCACTGCTTGTACGCATACGGTTTCAGGTTCTATTTCACTCCCCTCTCCGGGGTTCTTTTCGCCTTTCCCTCACGGTACTGGTTCACTATCGGTCAGTCAGGAGTATTTAGCCTTGGAGGAT
>NZ_JASCON010000195.1:0-282 GCF_029959585.1 Pseudomonas sp. PS02302 | reverse complement strand
GCTGCTGCCCATCGGTACCTGCGTCTGCTACATCGTGTTCATAGTCCTGTTGCCCCTGCGACTGATCGGTGTAGAATGTCTGGGGGCGACCCAGGCGGGCCTGAGTTTGCTGGCCGTGATCCTGCCGCTGCTGGTGCTCCCCCTACTGGCGGCCTGGCTGACGCGCTGGCTGCCTGCCGGTTATCTCTGCGGCCTCGGCTTCCTGCGCGCGGCAGCGGGTCTCATGGCGCTCAGCGGCCTCCCCCTGGGGGGGGCACTGCTGCCGCTGCTGCTGTGCTTGAC
>NZ_JASCON010000194.1:0-284 GCF_029959585.1 Pseudomonas sp. PS02302 | reverse complement strand
GCCATACAGCGCAAGCGGCCACGGGGCTGGCCACGCTGCTGGTGGCGGCGGTGCAGGGGGTGATCCCGCTGTGCCGGGCCCAGCGCAGCATCGCCCCCTTCGACCGGGTGGCCGAACGTCTGGTGGCGCTGGTCTAGCGGGAACGCCACCTGGGCTGGCGGACTCCACCGAGGGCACTTCTTTTATTGGAGTACCTCATGAATCCCGAACCCGCGGACGCCCAGCAGACCCCCCACGACTACGACGAATACGGCGACGTGCCGGATTCGGCGAACACCACCACC
>NZ_JASCON010000193.1:0-292 GCF_029959585.1 Pseudomonas sp. PS02302 | reverse complement strand
CTTGAGTTCGCAAGATTTTACCTTGACGACACTAACTGCCAGTGAAAACAGTTAATGCAGTCTACTTCTATCACTTTCCCAATTTTTTAAAGAACAGTTCTGATCAAAGACCAGAAGTCAGCATTTGTGCCCTTCTCATTACCTTGTGGTAGGGAGAAGTCAAAGGCTCACTTCTGAGCTTTTCAAGCAATTGCGTTAGCCGTAGGTGGAGATGGTGGAGCCAAGGAGGATCGAACTCCTGACCTCCTGCGTGCAAGGCAGGCGCTCTCCCAGCTGAGCTATGGCCCCATCG
>NZ_JASCON010000192.1:0-292 GCF_029959585.1 Pseudomonas sp. PS02302 | reverse complement strand
CGATGGGGCCATAGCTCAGCTGGGAGAGCGCCTGCCTTGCACGCAGGAGGTCAGGAGTTCGATCCTCCTTGGCTCCACCATCTCCACCTACCGCTAACGCGATTGCTTGAAAAGCTCAGAAGTGAGCCTTTGACTTCTCCCTACCACAAGGTAATGAGAAGGGCGCAAATGCTGACTTCTGGTCTTTGATCAGAACTGTTCTTTAAAAAATTGGGAAAGTGATAGAAGTAGACTGCATTAACTGTTTTCACTGGCAGTTAGTGTCGTCAAGGTAAAATCTTGCGAACTCAAG
>NZ_JASCON010000191.1:0-293 GCF_029959585.1 Pseudomonas sp. PS02302 | reverse complement strand
ACTTGAAGAATCACAGTCTTGCGACCGGCTATTCAACAAGGCATTCCCCCAAGTTTGAATTCTTTGAAATAGATTGCTATTAGCTAGTAATCCACCAAATCCTTCGCTGCTCACCAATGGAATCGCAAGATGCCCACGATGAGACTGTTCAGGTTAAACGCAAAAGAAACACACTCTGGGAATTTCTTCCCAAATTGTATCTCTCAATACGCATCAACCCATGTCAATTAAACACGCTGTATAGAGACTAGGCAGATCTGACGATCACCTAGCGACTCTCTCCACCGTTTGAC
>NZ_JASCON010000190.1:0-296 GCF_029959585.1 Pseudomonas sp. PS02302 | reverse complement strand
TCGACCTGGGGGAAGTACACCGGATCGACTTCGGCGGAGCGGAAGTTGATGTGGATGACCTCGGTGCCGCCACGGGTCATGAAGAACGGCGGCTTCTCGATCACATCGTGGCCGATGTTGACGATGAGGTCGGCGGACTCCAGGGCGCGGTGCACGAAGTCACCGGCGGAGAGGGCGGCGTTGCCCAGGAAGCGCGGATGGCGCTCGTCGACCACGCCCTTGCCGAGCTGGGTGGTGACGAAGGGGATGCCGGTCTTCTCGATCAGCTGCCGCAGCACCCGCGCGGTCATCTTGCG
>NZ_JASCON010000018.1:0-70150 GCF_029959585.1 Pseudomonas sp. PS02302 | reverse complement strand
AAGCCACGGGCGCGGGGGGGGCCCGGGGGGGGGGGGGGGCGGGGCGGCCCCCGGGGCGCCGGGGGCCCGGGGGCCGCGGACCTCAGGCCGCCTTGCGGCGAGTGGAGGGCAGCAGGATGGTCAGGACACCCAGCAGCGGCATGTAGGAGCATAGCTGGTAGACGTATTCGATGCCGCGATGGTCAGCGAGATTGCCCAGCCCCGCGGCGGCGATGGCGCTGACGCCGAACATCAGGCCGAAGAAGATCCCGGCGATCATGCCCACGTTGCCCGGTACCAGCTCCTGGGCATAGACCACGATGGCCGAGAAGGCCGAAGCCAGGATGAAGCCGATGATGACGCTGAGCACACTGGTCCAGAACAGGTCGACATAGGGCAGGGCGAGGGTGAAGGGCGCCGCGCCCAGGATCGAGAACCAGATGACCGCCTTGCGGCCGATGCGATCGCCGATGGGGCCACCGAAGAAGGTGCCGGCCGCGACCGCACCCAGGAAGAGAAAGAGGTGCAGCTGGGAGCTGGCCACCGAGAGGCCGAAACGCTCGATGAGATAGAAGGTGAAGTAGCTGGTGATGCTGGCCATGTAGATGTACTTGGAGAACACCAGCAGCGCCAGCACGATCAACGCGAAGGTCACCTGGCCGCGCGACAGGCCGTGGCTGACCGCGGCAGCCTTGCGCCCCTTGGCGCTACGCAGATGATTGCGATACCAGCGCGACAGCCCGTATTGCACGCCGATGGCGAACAGCGCGAAGAGCGCGAACCAGGCGACATGAGTCTGACCATAGGGAATGACGATGGCTGCCGCCAGCAGGGGGCCGATGGCGGTGCCGGCATTGCCGCCGACCTGGAAGGTGGATTGCGCCAGGCCGAAGCGTCCCCCCGACGCCAGGCGGGCCACCCGCGAGGTTTCCGGGTGAAAGGTCGAGGAACCGACGCCGATCAGCGCCGAAGCGGCCAGGATCGCGGGAAAACTGCCGACAAAGGCGAGCAGCAGTACGCCAATCAGGGTACAGACCATGCCGGCGGGCAGCAGATAGGGTTTAGGATGGCGGTCGGTATGGAAGCCGATCCAGGGTTGCAAGAGCGAGGCGGTGATCTGGAAGGCCAGGGTGATCAGGCCGATCTGGGTAAAAGTCAGACCATAGCTGTCCTTGAGCATCGGATAGATCGAGGGCAGGACGGACTGGATCAGGTCGTTGATGAGGTGGGCCAGCGCACAGGAGGCCAGGATTCCCGCCACCATCGGCGAGGCGCCGGCCAGGGCGGCGGGGGGATTTTCGCCAGGAACGGCTGACGTGGCAGAGGAAACGGCCATGCAGGTATTACCCTTATTATTTATGTCCAGCCGCTCACTGTGGCATCCTGTGGTATCGGAATCCAGTGCCAGTTACCGGATGTTTCCGGCAACCGACCCCACGTCACCCGGGCGCTTGACCTGGTTGGGGATAGATCGCACCTTCCACTCTTTTCACGCTTTTGTAATGGCAGATCCCATGACAGCCAAAGATCCACTGCTCCTCGACCAGCAACTCTGCTTTTCCCTGTACTCGGCTTCGCTGGCGATGACGCAACTCTACAAGCCCCTGCTGGAGAGCATGGGCCTGACCTTCCCGCAGTACCTGATCATGCTGGTGCTCTGGGAACATGACGGCCTCACCCTCAAGGAATTGTCCAATCGGCTGCGGCAGGATTCCGGTGCCCTGACCCCCGTGGTCAAGCGCCTCGAGGCCGCCGGGCTGGTGACGCGCCGTCGCAGTGCCGAAGACGAGCGCAACCTGTCGATCGAACTGACGACCGCGGGTCGCGCGCTGCGCGATCAGGCCAATGGGATCAACAGCCGGGTACGGCAGGTCTGCGCCCTGGGCGATGCGGGCCTGGATGACCTGCGCGAGACCCTGGTCATGCTGCGCACTCGTCTGGACGAGGAAGGCAACCCGACGTCCTGAACGAACCGGGTACCTACGGTTCCCATGGCTACAGTCGCCGGGGAATTCGCATGACCTTCAACTACCAGCCTGACCAGAATTATCTGCTCGTGGATCTCACCAGCGGGCGCACTGCGGGCAAGCTGCTGCAGGGCGAACTGCATATCGCCGAAAGCTGTCAGGGGGAAGATCCCCGGACCTACGCCCAGTTGCTCGACGAAAAAACGCTGCGCAGCACCCTGGGTGACGAGGTCGGACAGCGCGAGGGCGATATCCTTACCCTGCGTCGCACCGGCATCAAGCTGCGCCTGGTACCCCTGGAAATCGCCTGCGACTAGGCATTGCGAGGGCTGAGGATCGCCCTGAACAACCAGGCGACCAGGGCCACGTTGATCAGCGCCAGCAGGCAGAGCAGACCCAGCACCGCCTGGGGGCCATGGTGTTCCAGGATATAGCCACAGAGCAGGGGCGTGGCGGCCTGGCCAAGTAATGCCGGGCGCGCCATGCGACCGAGGATGGTGGCGTATTCCGCCGGACTCCAGAGCGCCAGCGGCAGGGCGCCACGAATGATGGCCCTCAGGCCATTGCCCGCACCGAAGATCACCAGACCCACGACTGTCACCCAGACCAGGCCGGGCCCCAGGGTGACCAGCAGCAGGCCGGCGGCCGTGCAGACCACCGAGGCCAGGGCCGTCCACAGCGGGTGGCCGTTGCGGTTGAGCAGGTCGATGATCCGCGAGGCGACCTGACTTGGCCCCAGGCAGGCGCTCAGCGCCACGGCGCTGGCCAGGCTGTAGCCGATCCCCTGCAGCAGGGTGATCAGCTGGACGGAGATGGCTGTCATCAGCACCGCGCCCAGGGTGAAAAGGGCCGTGAGTACGCCGTACAGGGCGCGATCAACCGGTACTGCCGGTGCCGCCTGGTTGGGCCGCGGCGCCTGGGTGGCGAGGACCGGAGCGGGCAGGGCGCGTCGATACAGCGGCCAGATCGTCAGCAACAGGACGGCCGCATAGACCAGGCAGGCACCGCGCCAGCCCAGATGACTTACCATGAAGGCGGCGACGGGCCAGGTAATGGCGGTGCAGAAGCCGGAGACCAGGGTGATGCCGCTGATCGCCGAGCGGGCCTGGGTGCCGTAGCAGGTGCCCAGGGTCGCGAACAATGCATCGTACAGACCCGCGGCCATGCCGATACCCATCACCACCCAGGCGAGCAGGAACAGCGGCAGATGCTGGGCGCTGGCCATCAGGGTCAGCCCCGCGGCCACCCCCAGACCGCTCAGCGACAGCAGTGTCCGGCCCCCCTGGCGGGCGATCAGGCGGCCACACGCCGGTGCGAGCAGGCCGGAGACCAGGACGCCGAGCGAAAGACCGCCATAGACCCATTGCCGGGACCAGCCGGTCTCCTGTACCACCGGATCGGCCAGCACCGCGAGAATGAAAAAGGAGCCACCCCAGACGAGGATCTGGGCGATGCCGAGCAGCAGGATCTGTAAGGGCGAAGCCTTGGCGACAGGGGTAGTCATGACAGCGTCGGACAGGATGGCGAATAGAAGGGGCGGACCTTAGCCCCTGTTACCTTTCGCCGCAATCGTCTGATTTTTTCGGGCAATGGCATTTTGTAATCAGCTCGACATCTTGCCTGCCTAGGCTGCTGTGCTTGACCGTCTTCCTGCAGTGACGCCTCCATGCTTCGGATCCTAGCACCCCTTCGCCGCCTGTCCCGCCGTTCCTGGTTGAGAGCTCTCAAGACCGGCCCGCGGATGCTGTTGTCCTTTACCTTCGCCGCCGTGCTGCTCGCCGGATTGGGCAGCTTTTCGCTATGGGAGATGCAGCAGCTGCGCCGTCAGGCGCTGAGCATGGAGCAGGACTGGTTGCCCAGTATCGCCATCGCCGATTCCCTGGCGATCAACCTCGGCAAGTTGCGCAACCAGGCCTCGGTGGTGCTGCTCAATGCCGAGGATCCGGGCGCCGTGGCCATGAGCCGGGTCACCCTGGAACAACTGGTCAACGAAACCGATCAGCTGTTCCGGGACTATGCGCCGGTCGTCACCGATGCGACCGAAGGGGATTCGATCAAGGCCCTGCACGAGGCCTACCTGCCTTTCGTGGAAGGCCTGCGCGAAGAGGTGCGCCTGATCGAGCAGCAGCAGGTCCCGGCCGCGCGGATGCAACTGGATACCGTGGTCGGCCTCAAGGGCGACCTGATGGACATGCAGGTGCAACTCCTGCGCGAATTGAACAAGCAGGGCGCGGCCCAGGCCAGGGAAGTGGCGAACGTCCAGTTCCTGCAGGCCCGCGCCATCGTCTGGTCGGTCATTGGCGGCGCCATTCTGCTGCTGCTGCTCCTGGCCTGGCGATTGACCCGTAGCGTGGTGCAGCCGCTGCGCCAGGCGCTGGACATCTCCGGCGGCATCGCCGCGGGTGATCTGCGGCAGAACATCCAGCCCCAGGGACGCGACGAGGCAGCCATGCTGCTGCTGGCGCTGGAGCGTATGCAGGGCAATCTGCGCGAGGTGCTGGCCCATACCGGCAACGCCTCGGAGCAACTGGCCTCGGCCTCGACCCAGGTGAGCGCGGTGATGGATGAAAGCTGCCGCAACCTGGAGCAGCAGACGACCGATATCCAGCATGCGGCCAATGCCGTCACCCAGCTCAATCAGGCGGTCCAGGCGGTGTGCGAGCACGCGACCTCCACCTCCGCCGAATCGCAGCGCTGCGTCGATCAGGCCAAGCAGGGGCAGACGCAGGTCCGCCAGACGCTGGCCGCCATCACCCAGCTGGTGGGCAACGTGGACGCGGCGGCCAACCAGGCTGGCCAGCTGGCCGAACAATCCAAGGGCATCGGCAAGATGCTCGATGTCATCCGCAACGTCGCCGAGCAGACCAACCTGCTGGCGCTCAACGCCGCCATCGAGGCAGCCCGTGCCGGGGATGCCGGACGCGGCTTCGCGGTAGTGGCCGACGAGGTGCGGGGCCTGGCGCGCCGAACGGGCGACTCCACCCGCGAGATCGAAGGCCTGATCGACGGTATGCAGCAGGTCAGCGAGAAGACGGTGACGGCCCTGGATCAGAGTCGACTCCAGGCCAGCCATACCCGCGACCAGGCCCAGGCGACCTGGCAGGTGCTGGAAGGTATCACCCAGGCCATCACCGCCATCGGCCAGCGCAACGACGCCATCGCCGCGGCCACCGAAGAGCAGACGGCCACCACGGCGGCGGTCGATCGCAACCTGACGCTGATCCGCGACGCGGCGACCCAGACCGCCGCCGGCGCCCAGCAGACCAGTGCCAGCAGCCAGCAGCTTTCCGCCCTGGCCGCCGATCTGCACGGCGCCCTGCAGCGCTTCGTGGTCTAGGACGGGCGGGATCTCAGGCCGCCAGCATCACCCGGTCGCGGCCTTCCTGCTTGCCACGGTAGAGCGCCTGGTCGGCGCGCTCCAGGGCGCTGGCGAAGGCCTCGCAATCGCGAATCTCGCACACCGCCAGGGTCGCGGTGACCCGCGCGGGACCGCGTTCGAGGGACTGGGTGACATCGGTCAGGCGCTGGCGGATGCGTTCCGCCACGCCCCAGGCCACTTCGGTCCGCGCCTGGGGCAGCAGCACCAGGAATTCCTCGCCGCCCCAGCGCGCCGCCAGATCGGAGTGGCGCACCTCGCGGCGGATGACGTCGGCGATGCCCTGCAGCACCAGATCGCCGCAATCGTGGCCGAAGCGATCGTTGATGTGCTTGAAGTGATCCACATCGAAGAGAATGAGGCTGCCGGCCACACCACTGTGCTGGTCGGCCTGGTCGAGAATCCGCCGGCGGTTGTAGAGGTTGGTGAGGCTGTCGTGGCTGGCGGAATGCAGCAGGTCCAGCTGCATCTTGGTGCTGTGGTGGAAGGAGGCGCCGGTGCCATAGAGCAGCAGTAGCAGGGCGCTGATGACGTTAACGACGCCGAAGAGCTTCATTGCCAGGGGCGCGAGAGCCGCGGGAGGGTGCAGCAGATAGCCGCCCGCCAGGGTCACGAGGATTCCCAGCGCCAGCAGCAGATGGCGGATCGGCGCGGTGCGGTAGTTGTAGATGACGATCGGCAGGATGCACAGCACGTAGTAGTGGAAGTTGCTGTCCCAGCCGAGTTGCCAGGTGGCGATCCAGGCGTGGGCGACGATCTCGCAGCACATGGTCAGGCTGGCGATGCGATAACGGCGCTGGCGCAGGGCGGCCAGGCAGCCGACGTAGGCCGCGATGCTGAGCACGTTGGCCCAGGCCATCAGGATCTGGTCGAGCAGGACGAAGATGACCAGCAGCGCCACATGAATGGTCATGGCCGCCTGAACGACAGGTTTGGCGACTTGCCAGAATTTGCCCAGGGAGTCGTTGAGAGCCTGGTTGCGATCACGATAGGAAAGAGCAGTCATGAAGAGGTCACCAGAAAGCAGTGCGCCAATGATAAACGCGCTAACAGTAAGCTTAATGGCAAACGGCCAGTCCGGGTGATCCTTTAGCCGAATGGAGGCTGGAACGGATCGAGTGGAGCGCTGCCGCGACCATCGGCGCTCCTGACTGCGGTGCTGTGCCCGGGTTCGTCCGCGCTATCCGCCCAGCCGCCTGCTGATGGCCTGGGCGGCGGCGTGCAGACGGCTCGCCGCGGCGCCTCCGACCTCGGCCTGGAAGCCTGGCGCGGCGCCGACCAGGGTCAGCACCCCGGCCAGCCGGCCGCCGGCTCCAAACAGTGGTGCGGACAGCGCATTGACACCCGCCATCAGCAAGCCATGCACCGGTTGGATATGGGTCTCCCGCAGCTGGCGTGCACCTTCCGCCAGCTCCGCCACGCTGGGCGCATCCGGCCGGTGCAATTCTTCCGCGCGCAATGCCGCGGTCTCGACATCCGGCAGGAAGGTGTTGAACACCAGGCCCGTGGAGGAGCCCAGCAGCGGCAGTACCGAGCCGACCTGGGTCACCAGGGTGACAGCGCGCAGCGCCTGTTCCACCAGCACCACCGTCGGCCCCTTGTTGCCCCAGACCGCCAGGAAGCTGGTTTCGCCGACCTCGTCGCGCAGATCGGCCAGCAGCGGCGCCGCCAGCTTCACCACATCCAGCCGACCCAGGGCGGCCAGGCCAACGAACAGGGCGGCCTGACCGAGTCCGTAGTGATTGGTCCGCGGATCCTGCTCGGCGAATCCGCTGGCGATCAGAGCCTGCAGGTAGCGGTGCACCTTGCTGGCGGGCATGTCCAGGTGGCTGGCCAGGCGCGACAAGGACGTCGACGGCGCCAGCTCGGCGAGGGCCTTGAGGATATCGGTGCCGACCTCGGCCGCCTGCACCTTCTGGCGTCGTGGGGGTGCTGCTTCGGGGGTGTTCGTCATCGTTTCGATCGCGTGGGTAAAGGCAGCGTTATAGCTTGACGCTCTCCTGGGTTCAATTTACTTTTTGCGTAAACCTGTTACGCATAATGGGTGGGCCAGGTGGACAGACAAGAACAAGCAACAACGCCAGTGACCTATCAATCCGGCTTTGGCAATCACTTCAGCGCCGAGGCCCTGCCGGGTGCCCTGCCCGTCGGGCAGAACTCGCCACAACGCGCGCCCTTCGGCCTCTATGCCGAGCAACTCTCCGGCACGGCCTTTACCGTGCCGCGCCACGAGGCTCGGCGCTCCTGGCTGTATCGGCTCAGGCCTTCGGCCGCCCATGGCCGCTTCCAGCGCTGCGCGCTGCAGTTGACCGGCGTGGAGCTGGGCGCGCCCACACCCAATCGCCTGCGCTGGAATCCCTTGCCGATGCCGGCCGCCGCCACCGATTTTCTCGCCGGGCTGGAACGGCTCGTCGCCACCGACCCGGGTGACCAGGCCGAGGGCGTCAGCCTCTATCGCTATGCCGCCAATGCCAGCATGACCGGCGTCTTCTACGACGCCGATGGAGAATTGCTGATCGTGCCGGAGCGAGGGCGGCTGGACCTGGTTACTGAGCTAGGTCTGCTGCGCATCGAGCCGCTGGAGATCGCGGTGATTCCACGCGGCATGAAATTCCGGGTGGAGGTGGTGGAGGGCGAGGCGGTACGGGGTTACGTCTGCGAAAACCACGGGCGCTCTCTGCGGCTGCCCGAGCTGGGTCCGATCGGCAGCAACGGCCTGGCCAATCCGCGGGATTTCCAGGCACCCGTGGCCCGCTTCGAGGATCGGGAGGCACCCACCCGGCTGGTGCAGAAATTCCTCGGCGAACTCTGGGAGACCGAGCTGGATCACTCGCCGCTGGACGTGGTCGCCTGGCATGGCAACAACGTGCCCTACAAATACGACCTGCGTCGCTTCAATACCCTGGGCACCGTGAGTTTCGATCATCCGGATCCCTCGATCTTCACCGTGCTGACCGCACCCGGAACCAGCGAAGGGGTGGCCAACATCGACTTCGTGATCTTTCCGCCCCGCTGGATGGTCGCGGAAAACACCTTCAGACCACCCTGGTTCCACCGCAATCTGATGAACGAATTCATGGGTCTGATCCAGGGAGCCTACGACGCCAAGGCCGATGGCTTCGCGCCGGGTGGGGCCTCCCTGCACGGCTGCATGAGCGCCCACGGTCCGGATCAGGTCTCCACCCAGAACGCCATCGCCGCCGACCTGCGGCCGCACCGGATCGAGAACACCATGGCCTTCATGTTCGAAACCGGGCGCGTCCTGCGGCCGACCCGTCACGCCCTGGCATCGCCGCTGCTGCAGCCCGACTACGATGCCTGCTGGGCGGGCCTCACCAAGACCTTTGTCGCGCCCGGCGCAGGAGTATCGGCATGACCCACGAATTGCCCAGCTGGGTCGCCTCGGCCAATGGCCATGCGGATTTTTCCCTGCACAACCTGCCCCTGGGCGTGTTCAGTCGCGGCGTGGAGAGGCCCCGCGGGGGCGTGGCGGTGGGTGACTTCATCCTCGATCTGGGGTTCGCTCTCGAAGCGGGTCTGTTCCGCGGCGAGGCCCAGCGGGCCGCCGAACTGGCTGCTCAGGAAACGCTCAATGCCTTCTTCGCCGCCGGCGGGGCGGCGCGGGTCGCATTGCGCCAGGCCCTGCAGGCCTTGCTGCGCGCCGACCATCCGCAACGCGAGCAGCTCGAGGAGCTGGCCGAGTATCTGCTGGCACCCCAGAGTGCCTGCCGAATGCACCTGCCGGCGCGGGTCGGTGACTACACCGACTTCTATGTCGGCATCCACCATGCCACCCAGATCGGTCGGCTGTTCCGCCCGGACAATCCGCTGCTACCCAACTACAAGCACGTGCCCATCGCCTACCACGGCCGTGCTTCGACCCTCGGGGTCTCTGGCAAGGCGTTCAAGCGACCCAAGGGTCAGACGCTCCCGCCCGGGCAGGAGGCGCCCGTGTTCGGGCCTTGCCGCCGGCTGGACTACGAGCTGGAGCTGGGGATCTGGATCGGCCCGGGCAATGCCCAGGGCGAGTCAATCGCCATCGGCAGCGCGGCGGAGCACATCGCCGGTTTCTGCCTGCTCAACGACTGGTCGGCGCGGGACATCCAGGCCTGGGAATACCAGCCGCTGGGCCCCTTCCTGTCGAAGAGTTTCGCCAGCACCCTGTCGCCCTGGGTAGTGACCGCGGAAGCCCTGGCACCCTATCGCCAGGCGCAGCCAGCGCGGCCTGCCGGGGATCCCCAGCCCCTGGCCTATCTGTATGACGAACGCGACCAGGCCCAGGGCGCGCTGGACATCGAACTGGAAGTGCTGCTGCGTACGCCGCGCATGGTGGAGCAGGGGTTGCCTGCCCAGCGGCTCGCCCTGAGCAATACCCTGAACATGTACTGGACGGTGGCGCAGATGGTGACCCATCACACCGTCAATGGCTGTGCCCTCCAACCCGGCGACTTCTTTGGTTCGGGCACCTTGTCCGGGCCGGATGCCGGCAGCTGCGGTAGCCTGCTGGAGCTCACCCAGGGCGGCAAGCAGCCGCTGCAACTGCCAGGCGGCGAGACCCGTACCTTTCTAGAAGACGGTGACGAGGTCACCCTCAGGGCGCGCTGTCAGCGGCCTGGACTGCCCACGATCGGCTTTGGCGAATGTCGCGGCCAGGTGCTGGCCGCGGGGTAGGGCAGCGCGGATTGGCCAACGACCTGAGTGCCGTTGACAAGGCCTCCGGGCAGGCGCAGATTCCTTTTAACGTAATGAACTTACGCATAATAAGAAGCCGGCAGGCAATCGCGGGGCAGTGTCGATGGACCTCTTCACCTATTACCGTTCGACCTCGGCCTATCGGGTCCGCCTGGCCCTGGCGCTGAAGGGGTTGGACTACCAGGCCGTGCCGGTCAATCTGCTGGCCGGCGAGCAGCGCCAGCCGGTCTATCGCGCGCTCAATGCCCAGGGACGACTGCCCAGCCTGCGCCTCGACAGCGGCGAGGTGCTGATCCAGTCGCCCGCCATCCTCGAATACCTGGAAGAGCGCTATCCAGCGGTGCCCTTACTGCCGGCCGAGCCGCTGCTGCGCGCCCGGCATCGGGGGGTCGCCGCCCTGATCGCCTGCGATGTCCATCCGCTGCACAACGTCTCGGTGCTCAACCGCCTGCGCGGTCTGGGCCTGGAAGAGCCGGCCATCCTCGACTGGATCTCGCACTGGATCGGCGAGGGCCTGGCGGCGGTGGAGGCGCAGATCGGGTCCGCTGGCTTCTGTTTCGGCGACGTGGGGCTGGCGGACGTCTATCTGCTGCCCCAGCTCTATGCGGCGCGGCGTTTCCAGGTGGATCTGTCGCCCTATCCGCGTCTCCTGCGGGTGGAGGCCCTGGCCGCCGCGTATCCGGCGTTCCAGCAGGCGCGCCCCGAGGTTCAGCCGGATACCCCGGCACAGGTGGCCTCGTGAGGCGCCTGGGCTGTCAGCTTCTCCTGGGCGATTTCCTCGCCCGCAGCGTGCGCGGCATTTCCTGCGCGCCGCCCCTGACGGGGTGCTAGCCCGCGTTACCGACAATGTCCGTCACGTTACCCGTCAAGGAGCCAGTCATGGCCGATCTGTTTGAAAATCCCATGGGCCTCATGGGTTTCGAGTTCATCGAATTCGCTTCGCCCACGCCCAACGTCATCGAACCCGTACTGGAAAGCCTTGGCTTCAGCCACGTCGCCAACCACCGGTCCAAGGACGTGGTGCTGTTCCGCCAGGGCGACATCAACGCCATCGTCAATCGCGAGAAGACCGGCCATGCGGCCTATTTCGCCGCCGAGCACGGACCTTCGGTCTGCGGCATGGCCTTTCGTTGCCGCGACTCCCACCACGCCTATGCCAAGGCGCTGGAGCTGGGCGCCCAGGCGGTGGACATGCCTACCGGCCCGATGGAACTGCGGCTGCCGGCGATCAGGGGCATCGGCGGTGCGCCGCTATACCTCATCGATCGCTACGAGGAGGGCAGCTCGATCTACGACATCGATTTCGTGTTTCTTGAGGGAGTCGCGCGCAAGCCGGTGGGCGCCGGACTCAAGGTCATCGACCACCTGACCCACAACGTCTATCGCGGGCGCATGGCCTACTGGGCCGACTTCTACGAGCGGCTGTTCAACTTCCGCGAGCTGCGCTACTTCGACATCAAGGGCGAGTACACCGGTCTGACTTCCAAGGCCATGGCGGCGCCGGACGGCCTGGTGCGCATCCCGCTCAACGAGGAGTCCTCCAAGGGGGTTGGGCAGATCGAGGAATTCCTCATGCAGTTCAATGGCGAGGGCATCCAGCACGTGGCCTTTCTCACCGACGATCTGATCGCCACCTGGGATCGGCTCAAGGCTTATGGCACGCGGTTCATGACCGCGCCGCCGGAGACCTACTACGAGATGCTCGAAGGGCGGGTGCCCAACCATGGCGAACCGGTGGAGCAGCTCAAAGCCCGTGGCATCCTCCTCGACGGTACTTCCGAAGGTGGCGAGCGCCGCCTGCTGCTGCAGATCTTCTCCCAGACCCTGCTGGGGCCGGTGTTCTTCGAATTCATCCAGCGCAAGGGCGACACCGGTTTCGGCGAGGGCAACTTCAAGGCGCTATTCGAATCCATCGAGCGCGACCAGGTGCGGCGTGGAGTGCTGAGCACCTCGGCGTAACGGCCTCCGGCCGCCTGGCGGCTTGCCCAGCGGCAGGCGACGCCTCTAAGGTGACGGCGCGTCGCCAAGGACGCGCGCCAACCTTGGAGGTGGCCATGGAGCTGAGCCAGACCCTGGCGCAGGAAATCGTCGAACGCGCCATGCGCATCCTGCCGGGCAACGTCAATGTCATGGATGCGTCCGGGCTGATCATCGGCTCGGGCGATCCGGCGCGACTGTTCACCCGCCATGCCGGCGCGCGCCAGGTCATCGCCGAGGGCCGTGCGGTGGCGCTGGATGCCGCCGCCGCCGCACGGCTGGCTGGCGCCCAGGCGGGTATCAACCTGCCGTTGTATCGCGCGGGCGAACTGGTCGGGGTCCTTGGCGTGTCCGGCGCGGACGCCGAGCACTTGCGCCTGCCCGCCGAGCTCCTGCGCCTTACCGCGGAAATGCTCATCGAGCAGGCCGCCGGGCAGCCGCCCGTGACCAGCCGCATGACCGCCCCCCTGCTGCGGCAGCTGCTCGCACCGGGCGCCGCGCCCGAGGTGGGTCGCCATGCCAGTCTGCTCGGCTTGCGGCCAGACCTGCCGCGGGACGTGCTGCTGCTCGAATTTGCCGTGCCTGCACCGGGCTTCGGCGACTGGGCCCAGCAGCGGCTGACGCACAGCTGGTGCCTGCCGCGCGAAGAGGGGCAGTGGCTCTGGTATCGACCCGGCGCGCAAGCGCCTGAGGCACTGCTGGGGGAGCTGCCGGGGCAGGGCTGGTCGTTGCAGCGCAGTGCCTGGATCCCGGAGGCCCGGCCCTGGTCGGGGTTGGCCGAGACGACTCAGCGGGCCCTGGATCTGCTGACGGTGGCCAGGCGCCTGCGGCCTGGCCTCGTCCGGGTGGCGCAGGACGACCTGGCCCTGCCCACCTGGCTCCAGGGTCAGGCCGAGCGCTCGCACGGCGCCTGGTTGCTGGAGCCATTGCTGCGCTTGCGCCAGGTCGACCGGGACGGCCAGCTGCTGGCGACGCTGCGCAGCTGGTTCGCCCAGGACGCCAGCCCCCAGGCCTGCGCCGAGGCACTGGGGCTGCATCGCAATGGCCTGCGGCATCGGCTGGAGCGGATCCAGGCGCTGACCGGACGGGATCCGCGGCGTTTCGCCGAGGCCGCCGAGTTGTACTGCGCGCTGCTGCTGCTGGATCAGGACTGGGCGAATTCACAGTCCTGACTTCACTATTTTGGGCTTTTGTCCTGTTGTCGCGCCGGCCGAACCGGGAAACACTCGGCGCATAACAACGGAGAATCGCCCATGAAAATCGTCGTCGCCCCTGATTCCTTCAAGGAAAGCCTGTCCGCTGCCGGTGTCGCCCGCGCCCTGGCCCGTGGCCTGCGTCAGGCCCTGCCCGCGGCTGAGATAATCGAGTGCCCACTGGGCGATGGCGGTGAGGGCACCCTGGATGCCGTACTGGCCGCAACCGGCGGCGAGGTGCGCGAGGCGCGGGTGACCGGTCCGCTGGGCGAACCGGTGACCGCCCGCTGGGGCTGGCTGGCCGAGCAACGCACCGCCTTCGTCGAGATGGCCAGCGCCAGCGGTCTGGAGCTGGTCCCCAGGAGCCGGCGCGACGTGCTGGTCGCCACCTCCCGCGGTACGGGCGAACTCCTCCACGCCGCGCTGGACGCCGGCGCCGAGCGCCTGGTGCTGGCCATCGGCGGCAGTGCCACCAATGACGGCGGCGCGGGGCTGCTGCAGGCGCTGGGTGTGCGCCTTTTGGACAAGCAGGGCCAGGCGCTGGGGCCGGGCGGGGCAGCCCTGGCGATGTTGGCCAGCCTGGACGTGACGGCGCTGCACCCACGGCTGGCGGAGGTGGAGGTGGTCATTGCCGCCGACGTCGACAATCCGCTCTGTGGTCCCCAGGGCGCCAGCCAGATCTTCGGTCCGCAAAAGGGCGCTTCGCCCGAGCAGGTCCGCCAGCTCGACGCGGCCCTGGCGCATTTCGCCACCGTCACCGCCGCGACCCTGGGTCGTGATGTCCGGGAGCAACCGGGTGCCGGCGCCGCCGGTGGCGTCGGCTTTGCCGCCCTGGCCTTTCTCCAGGCGACCTTCCGCCCCGGCATCGAGGTGGTGGCGGAACTGGTCGGTCTGGACGACGCCCTGATCGACGCCGATCTGGCGGTGACCGGCGAAGGGCGGTTGGACGGCCAGACCCTGAGGGGCAAGACCCCGGCGGGCGTATTGCGTCTGGCCCAGCGCCACGGCGTGCCGGTGGTGGCCGTGGCCGGATCGCTGGGCGAGGGCTACGACGCCCTCTATGAGCAGGGTCTCGCCGCCGCCTTCAGCCTGGTGCCGGGCCCGCTGAGTCTGGAAGAGGCCCTGGCCCAGGCCGAGGTGTTGCTGGAGCGGACCGCTCGCGATATCGGGCGGTTGTGGCGGACGGCGAAAGGCTGACGCCAGAGCCTGCCTGGCTGGCGAGCCGCGGGGATTTGCCTCATGCTGGGCATTCCGCTGCCAACCGACTGCCGCGATGACCTCGTCTGCGATCCTGCGTACCGGCCTGCTCACCGCGGCCCTGCTGCTGACAGTGCCCGCCGTCCAGGCGGCCATTCCCAGTCTCAAACCGGCCAACACCTGCGTGCGCAGCGCCTTCGTGCTGCGCTGTCAGGACGGGCAGGGCGGTTGGTACGGGGTGGCGGTGCAGGGCAACGACACCCTGATGCGTGGCTATGATCCGGTATCGGGCCGCTCCTGGGCTCAGACCAGTACGCGGCTGGGACGGCTGCAGTTCTTCAGCGGCCTGACCAGCGACGGCACCCTCTGGCTGGGCCGCACCCGCCAGCTGGGCTGGAACGTCATCAGTCGCTTTTCCACGTCCCAGGGCGACCGCGCCCGCACCAGCTGCAACCGCGTGGCGGGGTGCGAGTGGCGTTAGGTGAACCGGCTAATCGGCTCACTAGATGAGCTGATTGGCCGGTTTATCCGGCTCAGGCGTGACGCCCAGGTCGGGTTGATACCTGATTGCCTGTTCAACCCAGCGCCTGGGTCAGCAGCGCGAACTGATCCACCCCTTCGCGGGACCGCGGCGCCGCGCCCCTGGCCATCTGCTCGACCTCATCGACCTGGGGGACACCGATTTCAATCAGCCAGGGATTGAGACCGCTGCGGGCCGTCACGTCGAATCTCAGGTAGCGCCCTTCGGCGTGGCGCAGCAGGGCGAGGATCAGGGCCTTGGCTTGGTCGGTGGATTCGGCGATCACCGGGCCGACCGACAGGCCGCGACCATAGGGGCGTAGCAGGGCGAAGCCGCGTAGCTGGCCTTCCAGCTCCAGGCCGACGATGCGCTCGGCCTGGGGCACCAGTTCGCGGAGCAGGGCGCTGCGGTCCAGGCCGGTAGCCGCCTGGGCGAGGGTCTCCAGCTGCGGCGCCGCTGCCGGATTCAACGCGCGGACCTGACCTTCCAGCGGATGGCGTTCCCCCATGGCCGGCAGACGCGCCACCTGGTGCTGATAGATGCGCTCATAGGATTCGAAGCCCTGGCTGCGGTAGAGCGGGGCACCGCGCACCGTTGCGACCAGCAGCGGCGTGCGGTTGCCGGCCAGTTGCAGCAGGCCGTCCATGAGCCGGCGGCCATGGCCCTGACCCTGGTGGCTGTCGGCGACGATCACCAGGCCGATGGTGGCGTAGTCGCCCTGGGGTACGCAGAAGCCGGTGCCGAACACGCCCTGGTCGTCTTCCAGCACCAGGCCTTCGCCGGTGTGGAACAGGCACTGCCAGTCTTCCAGGCGATGGGGCCAGTGCAGCGCCTGGGACAGCTGGTGGGCGGTGGCGAGGTCGGTTTCGCGCAGGGGTCTCAAGGTGGCGTGGGACACGGCAGGGCTCCGGTTCGGGTCTGGCTGATTCAGGTGCCAGCCTAGCAAGCCGCGACGGCAGATTCGGTTGCCGGCGGGTGGGCGTGCCACTGCGAGGCACCGAAGGTCCCTGCCAGTTCGGCAAAAGATGGCGGCCCGGCGGCCTAGCATTGGGGCCAAGCCCACAGCCCTAGCGGAGCGCGCCATGGCCTCGTTCGACCCCAGAGCAATAGCGGTTCGTTGTGCCCACTTCATCGACGGTCGCACCTGCGATGCCCGCGCCGAACTGGAGGTGTTCCGGCCGTCCGATGGTGGCTTCCAGAGCGGCCTGCCGTGCGCCTCGGCGGAGCTGGTGGACGAGGTGGTGGAGGGCACCTGGCGCGCCTGGAAGGCCAGCGACTGGGCCAGTCGGCCGCCGCGTGAACGCGCGCGGGTGATGCGCCGCTGGGCCGATCTGGTGGAGGCCGATGGCGAAGTCCTCGGCCCGCTGGAGGCGGTGGGTTCGACCCGACCGCTGCGCGAGGTGCTGGCCTGGGACATTCCCTATGTCGCCGAGGGCATCCGCTTCTTCGCCGAATTCGCCGACAAGCACGGTGGCGAGGTGGCGGCCACCGCCACCAGCCACCTGGGCCTGCAGATCACCGAGCCCTATGGCGTGGTGGGCGCCATCGCGCCCTGGAACTTCCCCCTGAGCATGGCCGGCTGGAAGATGGCCCCGGCGCTCGCCGCCGGCAATGCGGTGGTGATCAAGCCGTCGGAACTGACACCCTTTTCCATCCTGCGCCTGGCGGAACTGGCCGTGCTGGCGGGCCTGCCGGCCGGCATCCTCAGCGTGGTCCAGGGCGATGGTCGGACCACCGGCGACGCCCTGTGTCGCCATCCGCGCATCGGCAAGGTCACCTTTACCGGTTCCACCGGGACCGGCACCGCCATCATGGTCGCCTGCGCCGAGAGTGGGCCCAAGCCGGTGACCCTGGAACTGGGCGGCAAGAGTCCGCAACTGGTGTTCGCCGATGCGCCGGATCTGGCCCGTACCGCCCGCAGCGTGGCGGCGGCCATCACCGGCAACGCCGGCCAGGTGTGCGTCTCGGGTTCGCGGCTGCTGGTCCAGCGTGCCGCCCTGGAGCCGATGCTGGAGGGCATCCGCGCGGCCTTCGCCGCCTTGCGTCCGGGGCCGACCTGGGCGGCGGAGGCTACCCTGGCGCCGATCATTTCCCACCGCCAGGGGCAGCGCATCCAGGACATCGTCTCCCGCAGCCGGGCGGCCGGCGCGGAGATCCTGGTCGGTGGCGCCCTGGAGGAGGGCATGGGTGGTGCCTACTATCAGCCGACGCTGATCGCCGGGGTCGACGCGGGCAACCCTGCGGTGCACGAAGAGATCTTCGGCCCGGTGCTGACCGTGCAGGTGTTCGACGACGAAGCCGAGGCCCTGGCCCTGGCCGACCACCCCACCTACGGCCTGGCCGCCGGGGTGCACACCGCCGATCTCGGGCGGGCATTGCGGCTGACCCGGGCGCTGGAAGCCGGTACCGTCTGGGTCAATCGCTATGGCCGCAGCCACGACTGGATCATCCCCACCGGCGGCTACAAGCGATCCGGCATCGGCAAGGACCTGGGCCGCGCCGCCTATGAGGCGACCCTGCGCAGCAAGAGCGTGCTGATCGACCTGGAACACTCCTGAAGCTTGGCTGAAAAGTCGCTGAGCGATGGTCAGGCAAGGCAAAAATCAGCGAGGAAGCGGAGTTTACGAATGGTAAATGAGCATTCCGAGATGATTTTTAACGCAGCATGGCCGAGCGCAGGCACTTTTCAGCCAAAGCCTGAGGTCGCCGCAAACAATGCTGGGCCCTACCGCTAAAACGGTTTTTTCTGTCTCCCGCGGTGCCTGAAAGCGGACAACTGTCAGGCCCGCCGATGCTGTAATGCTTGCCAGGGACGCCACCGGCGTCCCGGCCTCTCACTCATGACCCCTGTCAAAGGACCCTTGCCATGACCGCCTTTCGGCCCAAGTACATCACCTTCGACTGCTACGGCACCCTGACCCGTTTCCGCATGTCCGACATGGCCCGCGAGATGTTCGCCGACCGCATTCCCGCCGAGGCGATGGACCAGTTCTGCAAGGACTTCAACGGCTATCGCTTCGACGAGGTGCTCGGCGCCTGGAAGCCCTATTCGGAGGTGCTGTACGCGGCGGTGGAGCGCACCTGCAAGCGCTGGGGCATCTCCTTCACCGACGCCGAGGCCAATGCCTACTACGAGGCGGTGCCCAGCTGGGGGCCGCATCCGGACGTAACCGCGGGCCTGGCCAAGATCGCCGACAAGATCCCGCTGGTGATCTATTCCAACGCCGCCGACGAGCAGATCATGTCCAACGTCGACAAGCTGGGCGTGCCCTTCCACCGGGTCTTCACCGCCGAGCAGGGCCAGGCCTATAAGCCGCGCCTGCAGGCCTTCGAATACATGCTGGACACCCTCGGCTGCGGTCCGGAAGACGTGCTGCACGTGTCGTCGAGCTTTCGCTACGACCTCATCCCGGCCGACTACATGAACATCAAGAACAAGGTGTTCGTGAATCGCGGCCATGAGCCGAGCACGCCGTTCTACACCAACACCGAGATCAAGGACATCGGCGGCCTGGCCGCGGTGGTCGGTCTCGAATAACCCCCTGAGCTGCCGGAGCGCCCGCCCATGAGTCTTGGCCCAGCATCGTCCGATTCCTACTGGCTCGCGACCGCGCCGGGCTTTACCGGGGCTACCCCCGGGCCGGTGGCGGGCGAAGTGGATGTCGCCGTCATCGGCGGCGGCTTCACCGGGCTCTCCGCGGCCGTGGCGTTGCGTCAGCGGGGCGCCTGCGTGGCGGTGCTGGAGGCTGGCCGGGTGATCGGCGAAGCCTCCGGACGCAACGGCGGACACTGCAACACCGGGGTCGCCCAGGATTACGCGGCCCTGCACGCCAGCCTGGGCGCGGAAAAGGCCCGGGCGTTCTACCAGGCCTATGCCGATGCGGTGGCCAGCGTCGAGGCGGTGATCGCCGAAGAGGGCATCGCCTGCGACTTCCACAAGGCCGGCAAGCTCAAGCTGGCGGCCAAGCCACAGCACTATGACAACCTCGCGCGCACCTGCGAACTGATCCGCCAGGAGGTGGACCCACAGGTCGAGCTGCTCAACGCCGCCCAGGTGCGGGCTGAGGTGGCGTCCGACGATTTCCATGGCGGTCTGCTGCAGCACAACGGTGCCCAGATGCACATGGGGCGCTTCGGCGTCGGGCTGGCGGAGGCGGCCGTGCGGCGGGGCGCCCAGGTGTACGAGGGCGCGGCGGTCAGCGATCTGCAGCGACTGCCCGATGGCAGTTTTCGTGTGATCAGCGCCCGGGGCGAGGTGCGCGCCCGCCAGGTGCTGGTGGCCACGGGCAACGCCAGCGTCGGCCCTTTCCAGTGGTTTCGCCGCCGCATCGCCTCGGTGGGCAGCTTCATCATCGCCACCGCGCCCCTGCCCAAGGCGCAGCTGGACGGTTTGCTGCCCAATCGGCGCACCTATGTCACCAGCCGCATCATCGGCAACTATTTCCGCACCACCCCGGATCACCGGCTGATCTTCGGCGGACGGGCGCGTTTCGCGCTGTCCGATCCACGCCAGGACGCCAAGAGCGGCGCCGTGCTGCGCGCCGCGCTGGGTCAACTCTTTCCCAGCCTGGCCCAGACGCCCATCGACTATTGCTGGGGCGGCCTGGTGGACATGACCGCGGATCGCCTGCCCCGCGCCGGCGAGCAGGACGGCCTGTTCTACGCCATGGGCTACAGCGGCCATGGCGTGCAGATGTCGGTGCACATGGGCCGGGTGATGGCCGAGGTACTGGAAGGTCGCGGCCAGGCCAATCCCTGGCGGGTGCTGGACTGGCCGGCGATTCCCGGGCATTTCGGCAAGCCCTGGTTCCTGCCGCTGGTAGGGCTGTATTACCGCGTCCAGGATCGCCTGCACTAGCCCCGATCCCGCCACCGCCACCGCCAGTCCAGGCCCCGCCACGCAGCGCCCGGCTTGGCGGTTTTTTCGTTTCCGCAGCCTGTCGCAGCGCTCACCGGCGCCGCTGCGCAGAACCTGCTGTCGCGGCGTGCTTCCTGCGATGATCCAGCCTCCCGTCGCGGTCCGCAGCGCGCTCCGTCAAGCCAAGGGAAACGCCGTTCCGGCGCGCCAAAGGCGGGCATGACGGGCCCCGATGCGCCGTCGCGACGCATACCGCAAACAATGCTGAGCGGCTTGGTCAAAACGGTCTTTTCTGTCTCGCTGCGGGGGCAATTCGACGGTAATCGACGAGGGGCCGGTGCTGTAATGAACCTGGCCGCACGACAAGGCGGCCAAGAGGACAGCTTCGTGCGCCCGGGGAGGGGTGCGCGGACTGGCGACCGAGTCCCCAACGAGCGAGCCGACATGACCGAGAAAAAGACTGGAAGTCCCCTGATAGGAGCTGCTGAAAGCGTTCGGGCCTTCGAGGCCCTGCATCGGGGGGTGTCGCGGCGCGATGCGCTGCGCCTGCTGGGCGCCGCCGGATTGCTGGCGACCGGGGTGGGCAGTCTGCTCGGTCGGGATGGCCAGGCCTTCGCCGCAGAAGATGCGGTCACCGGCACCCCGCGTCGCGGCGGTCGGGTGCGTGCCGCCGCGGCGGGTTCCTCCACCGCCGATACCCTCGATCCGGCCAAGGGCTCTTTCTCGGGCGACTATGCCCGCCAGTACTTCTTCTACAACGGCCTGACCGTCTTCGACAGCCATCTGGAACCCCAGATGGCCCTGGCCACCAGCGTGGAGACCCAGGATGCCCTGACCTGGACGATCAAGCTGCGCCAGGGCGTGCAATTCCACAATGGCAAGACCTTGGACAGCGCCGATGTCGTCTACTCGCTGCTGCGCCACAAGGACCCGGCGGTGGGTTCCAAGGTCAAGGCCCTGGCCGATCAGTTCGCCGAAGTCACCGCGGTGGCGCCCGACGAGGTGCGCATCCGCCTGGTGTCGCCGAACTCCGAGCTGCCCGCGGTGCTGGCCATCTCACCGTTCCTGATCATCGCCGACGGCACCAAGGACTTCTCCACCGCCAACGGTACCGGGCCCTTCAAGGTCAAGGAATTCAAGCCGGGCGTGCGCACCGTGGGCGTGCGCAACGAAAACTACTGGAAGTCCGGCAAGCCCTATCTGGACGAGATCGAGCTGATCGGCATCGGTGACGAGCCTTCGCGGGTCAATGCGCTGCTGGCCGGCGACGTCCAGCTCACCGTGTCGGTGGATCCCCGTTCGGCGGATCGGCTCAAGCAGGGCGGCAAGCTCAAGATCGTCGCCAACAATTCCGGTAGCTACACCGATCTCATCATGAGAATCCCCAACCGTCCCTTCAACGATCCCAACGTGGTGGAGGGCATGAAGCTGCTGTTCGACCGCGAGCAGATTCTCAAGTCGGTATTCCTCGGCTACGGCGTCATCGGCAACGACCAGCCGATCATGCCCGGGACACCCTATTACGCCGCGGACCTGCCCCAGCGGCCCTATGATCCGGACAAGGCCAAGTTCCTGTTCCAGAAGGCCGGCATCGCCGGGGCGAAGCTGCCGCTGGTGACCTCCACCGCCGCCGACAACGCCAACGAGATGGCCCTGGTGCTGCAGCAGTCGGCGCGCCAGGCGGGGCTCAACCTGATGGTCAACCGGGTCAGTGCCGACGGCTACTGGAACAGCCACTGGATGAAGGACCCGCTGGGTTTCGGCAACATCAACGCCCGGCCCACGGCCAATATCCTGCTGTCGCAGTTCTTCAAGTCCGATGCGCCCTTCAACGAGTCGGGCTGGAAGAACGAGCAGTTCGACCAGTTGCTGGTGACCTCCCGGGGCGAGACGGACATCGCCAAGCGCAAGCAGATGTACGCCGACATGCAGCTGCTGATCCACCAGCATTGCGGCATCGGCCTGCCGATCTTCACCAGCTCCATCGATGCCCATTCGCCCAAGCTCGGTGGCTACGGGATCATCCCCATCGGCGGCTTCATGGGCTACATGTTCGCCGAGCACGTCTGGCTGGAGGCCTGACGCCCGGTGCCTGCCGGCGAGCCTGTCCGCAAGGGCCTGGCTCGCCGCTCCACGCTCAAGCAGGAGGTGGCTTTGGACCTTTCCGTTTTCACGCTCATCGCCAGACGCCTCGGGGGCGGGTTGCTGACCCTGCTCATCGTCTCGTTGCTGGTGTTCTTCGTCTCCGCGCTGTTGCCGGGTGATGCCGCCCAGCAGGCGCTGGGCCAGTTCGCGCTGCCCGAGCAGGTCGCGGCCCTGCGTGCCCAGATGGGGCTCGACCAGCCCGCGTTGCTGCGCTACGTCCACTGGCTGGGCGGTCTCCTGCACGGCGATCTCGGCCAGTCGCTGGCGAGCCAGATGCCCATCACCAGCATGATCGGCGATCGGCTCGGCAGCTCGCTGATGCTGGCCGGAGTCACCGCCCTGGTGTCGGTGCCCCTGGCGCTGGGCCTGGGCATCGTCTCGGCGATGAACGCCGGCGGCCGCCTGGACCGGGCCCTCAACGTCTTCACCCTGGGCATCGTCGCGGTACCGGAATTCCTGGTGGCGACCCTGGCGGTGCTGGTCTTCGCCGTGCACCTGCAGTGGACCTCGGCGCTGACCTTCGCCCATGACATCGACGGCCCCCTGGATTTCCTGCGCGCCTATGCGCTGCCGGTGGGCACCCTGTGCTGCGTGATCGTGGCGCAGATGGCGCGGATGACCCGCGCAGCCCTGGTGGAGCAGTTGCAGAGTTCCTATGTGGAGATGGCGCGGCTCAAGGGCGTCGGTCCGGTCCGCGCCGTCCTGCGCCATGCCTTGCCCAATGCCGTGGGCCCCATCGCCAACTCCATCGCCCTGAGTCTTTCCTACCTGATGGGCGGGGTGGTGATCGTCGAGACCATCTTCAACTACCCGGGCATCGCCCAGCTGATGGTGGACGGCGTCGCCAGTCGCGACCTGCCGCTGATCCAGGCCTGCGCCATGCTGTTCTGCTGCGCCTACCTGGTCCTCATGACCCTGGCGGATCTCTGCGCCATCCTGTCCAATCCGAGGCTGAGAACGCTATGACCCGACCCGTGACTCCCGTACGTGCCGCGTCCGTCCTGCCGGTGGATGGCAAGACCCTCGACGCCCAGTTGTCACCCCCTCGTACCCGGCCGCGGGCCCGCTGGTCGCTGACCGGCATTTTCGGCGGCGTGCTGGTAGCCTTCTGGCTGTTCATCGCCGTGTTCGGCGCCTGGCTGACCCCCTATGACCCGGGCGCCCTGGGCGATAGCGCGGTGCTGGCCGGTTACAGTCAGGCGCACCTGCTGGGCACCGACTACCTGGGGCGCGATGTCCTCAGCCGCATCCTCGACGGCGCCCGTTTCACCGTCGGCCTGGCGCTGGTCGCCGCCGTGCTCTCCTGCGTGCTGGGCACCGGGCTCGGTCTGCTGGCGGCGCTGTCCGGCCGCTGGGTGGACGAGCCGCTGTCACGGCTGATCGATGCGCTGATCTCGCTGCCGAGCAAGATGCTGGCGCTGGTCATGGTCTCGGCCTTCGGCTCCTCGGTGCCGCTGCTGATCGTCATGGCGGTGGTGGGCTATGCCCCCGGCTGCTATCGCATCGCCCGCAGCCTGGCCATGAACCTCACCGAGCTGGAGTACGTCCAGGTCGCCCGCACCCGCGGCGAGGGCCGGTTCTACATCGCCCTGCGGGAGATGCTGCCCAACATGCGCCTGCCGCTGCTCACCGATCTGGGGCTGAGATTCGTCTATATCGTGCTGCTGCTCAGCGGCATGAGCTTTCTCGGTCTCGGCGTGCAACCGCCGAATGCCGACCTGGGCTCCCTGGTCCGGGAAAACATCGGCGGTCTGGCCGACGGCGCCCCGGCGGTGCTGATGCCGGCGCTGGCCATCGGCACCCTGACCGTGGGTGTCAACCTGCTCATCGACCGGTTCGGCGCGCGACGCCGGGGAGGGCGCTGAGATGGAATTGCTGGTAGAGGTCAAGGACCTGCGGGTGGTCGCCCAGGGCGACGACGGCAGTGAAACCACCATCGTCAAGGACGTCGGCTTCAGCCTGGCCAAGGGCGAGGTGCTGGCGCTGATCGGCGAGTCGGGCTCGGGCAAGACCACCATCGCCCTGTCGTTGCTCGGCTATGCCCGGGCGGGCTGTCGGTTGGCCGGTGGCTCGATCCGCGTCGGCGACACCCAGGTGCTGGAGCTGGACGCCGCTGGCCTGCGGCGCCTGCGCGGTCGCACCGTCGCCTACATCGCCCAGAGCGCGGCGGCGGCCTTCAATCCGGCGCGGCGGCTCATGGAGCAGATCATCGAGAGCGCGCTGATCCATGGCGTGTTGAACCGCCGGGAAGCCGAGGCGCGGGCGTTGCAACTGTTCAAGGAGCTGGCGCTGCCGGACCCCGAGCACATCGGCCAGCGCTATCCGCACCAGGTCTCGGGCGGTCAGTTGCAGCGGTTGATGGCCGCCATGGCGCTGATCACCGATCCGACCCTGGTGATCCTCGATGAACCCACCACGGCCTTGGACGTCACCACCCAGATCGAGGTGCTGCGGGTGTTCAAGCAGGTGGTGCGCGAGCGTGGCGTGACCGCCATCTACGTCTCCCACGACCTGGCGGTGGTGGCCCAGATGGCCGATCGCATCCTGGTGCTCAATGGTGGCGAAGTCTATGAGAATCGCCGCACCGAGCGGCTGCTGGCGAGTGCCCGGCATCCCTATACCCGCAGCCTGTTGGCCGCGGCCCGGCCGGAACCCCTGGCGGAGCGTGGCCTGCCCACCGTCGAGACCACGGCGCCGATCCTGGAGGTCAGGGATCTGGTGGCGGGCTATGGTTCCCTCGGCGCCGATGGCCTGCCGCACTACCGGGTGCTGGAAGGCATCGACCTGCGCATCGCCAAGGGCCAGGCCCTGGGTGTGATCGGCGAGTCCGGGTCGGGCAAGTCGACCCTGGCGCGGGTGATCGCCGGCCTGCTGCCGCCGGCCCAGGGCAGCGTGCGCCTGGGCGGCGAACTGTTGCCGCCAGGCCTGGAAGGCCGCACCCGTGAGCAGTTCCGCCGGGTGCAACTGGTCTATCAGAACGCCGACACGGCGCTCAATCCGTCCCACAGCGTGGAGCGAATCCTCATGCGGCCGCTGGAGACCTATCACGCCTTCGACAAGGCCACCCGCCAGCGCAAGGTCCGCGAATTGCTCGACCGCGTGCAGCTGCCGGCCAGCCTCGCCAGTCGGCGTCCGGGCGAACTGTCCGGGGGGCAGAAGCAGCGGGTCAACCTGGCCCGGGCGCTGGCGGCCGAACCCGAGCTGATCCTCTGCGACGAGGTCACCTCGGCGCTCGATACCGTGGTCGGCGCCGCCATCCTCGACCTGCTCGCCGAACTGCGCCGCGAGCTGGGGCTGGCCTATCTGTTCATCAGCCACGACATCTCCACGGTGCGCAGCCTGTGCGACGAGGTGCTGGTGCTCTACGCCGGACAGCCGGTGGAAGTGGGCACGCCGGCCACCTTGCAGCATCCGCCGCTGCATCCCTACACCGACCTGCTCACCGCCTCGGTGCCCGAGCTGCGTCAGGGCTGGCTGGAAGAGCAGCCGATCCGTGCGCCGCTGCCCTGGGTCCCGTCGACAGCCGCCAGTGGCCGACTCTGCAGCTTCCTGCAACGCTGCCCGGTGCGCATCGAAGGGCGCTGCGACCGGGTGCCGCCGGAGCCCCGGATGCTGGCCGGTGGCAATCGCATCCTCTGTCATCACGACGGTGACGCCCTGCAACGACTGCAGGGCGGTACCGTGCTGCACACCCAAGGAGTTCGCGCATGACTACCCGCTTCCAGCGTCTCGGCGAAACCGGCCGACCGCAGGTCAGCCTCAGTGTCGATGGCCTGCCGGTCACCGCCCTGGCCGGCGACACCCTGATGGTCGCCTTGCTCACCAACGGCCCGGCGCTGCGCCGCTCCGAATTCGGCGACGAACGTCGCGCCGGCTTCTGCCTGATGGGCGCCTGCCAGGATTGCTGGGTCTGGACGGCCGAGGGCGAGCGCCTGCGCGCCTGTGGCACCGAAGTACGCGAAGGCCTGCAGATCCTGACCACGCAACCGGAGGCCATATGGAATCTGGCCTAGTTCAACAGGGCGCGAACCCGCCGCGGGTGATCATCGTCGGCGCGGGTCCGGCCGGCGTGCGCTGTGCGGAAACCCTGCTTTCCGCGGGTATTACCCCGGTGGTGATCGATGAGAATCGCCGCGATGGCGGCCAGATCTATCGGCGTCAGCCCGAGGGCTTCCAGCGGCCCTACGCCACCCTCTATGGCAGCGAGGCAAGCAAGGCCGAGGCCTTGCACCGCAGCTTCGACAGCCTGCGCGGGCGCCTCGACTACCGCCCGGATACCCTGGCCTGGCACCTGCACGAGCGCACCCTCTATACGGCGCAGGGCAATCGCCAGCGGACCCTGGAGTTCGACGCCCTGGTGCTCTGTACCGGTGCCGGCGATCGGCTGCTGCCGGTGCCGGGCTGGAATCTGGCCGGCACCTATACCCTGGGTGGCGCCCAGATCGCCCTCAAGGCCCAGGCGGTGTCCATCGGCCGCCGGGTGATCTTCATGGGCAGCGGGCCCTTGCTCTATCTCGTTGCCGCCCAGTACCAGCAGGCGGGAGCCACAGTGGCGGCGGTACTCGATACCGCGCCGCTGCGCCTGCGTGCCCTGGCGACGCCCAAGCTGCTGGCCCGCCCGGGGGTGGCCTGGAAGGGCGTGCAGCTCATGGCCGCGCTCAAGCGCGCCGGTGTGCCGCTGCATTTCGGCGTCACGCCGCTGGAAATCCTCGGCGATGCCGAGCAGGGGGTTGCCGGCGTGGCCTTCGCCGATGCCCGTGGCTTGCGTCAGGAGGTAGCGGGTGACGCCGTGGGCCTGGGGTATCACCTGCGCCCGGAAACCCAGCTCGGCGACCTGGCCCGCTGCGCCTTCGAATTCGAGCGGGCGACCGGCCAGTGGGTGCTGCAACTGGACGGCGACGGCCGCACCTCGACGCCCGGCGTCTATGCCGCCGGGGATGGGGCGCGGGTACGGGGCGCCGACGGCGCCGAGCTGGCCGGGCAACTGGCCGCTTGCGCGGTCCTGACCGATCTCGGCCGCACGGCGCCCAGCGGCCTCGCCGAGCGCTGCCGCGAGGCGCTGGCGGTGCAGGAGCGCTTTCGCCTGGGCCTGGCCGAAGCCTTTCCCTGGCCGGCCAGGCAGATGGCCAGTCTGCCGGACACCGCGGTGGTCTGCCGTTGCGAAGGCATCACCGCCGGCGAACTGCGCGCCGTGGTGCGTGAAAAGGGCGCCCGTGAAGCCAACCGCGCCAAGGCCTTCAGCCGGGTCGGCATGGGCCGGTGCCAGGGTCGCTATTGCGCCCAGGCCGGGGCCGAGATCATCGCCGCCGAATCCGGGGTGCCGGTGGAAACCGTCGGCCGCCTGCGTGGCCAGGCACCGATCCGGCCATTGCCGCTGGGCATCGTGACCAGCGAAGAGGAGGTTTCATCATGAGTCAGCATGCCGCCAACCGGGCCGATGTCATCATCGTCGGCGCCGGCATCATGGGCAGCGCCAGCGCGTTTTTCCTGCGTCGCCGGGGCTTGTCGGTGCTCCTGCTGGAGCGTGACCAGGTCGGGCGCTTCGCCAGTGGCACCAATTTCGGCAATGTCCGCCGTCAGGGCCGCTACCTGAGTCAGGTCGCGCTGGCCACGCGGTCGCGGGGGATCTGGGGTCGCCTGCCGGAGCTTATCGGTGACGATCTGGAATTCATTCCAGGCGGTCATCTGCGGGTGGTCTACGATCCGGCGCGCATCGCCATGCTGCACGAGTATGCACGGGCGCCGGAGACCGCCGCCCTGGAACTCCAGGTACTTGAAGGCGCGGCGCTGCACGAGAAATTTCCCTATCTGGGCCCCGAGGTGGTGGCCGGCTCCTATGCGCCCCACGATGGGCACGCCAATCCGCGCCTGGCCGCTCCGGCGTTCGCCCGCGCCGCGGTGCGCGAAGGCGTCGATCTCCAGGAGGGGGTCGAGATCACCCAGGTCACCAAACCGGGCGGTGACTTCCTGGTGCAGGCCGCCGATGGCCGGCGCTACCAGGCGCCACGGCTGCTGATCACCGCCGGTGCCTGGGGCAGCCGGTTGTCGAGCCAGTTCGGCGAGCCGGTACCCATCGAGACCCACGGCCCGCAGATGGGGGTCACCGAGCCCTTGCCCTATGTCTTCCGCGAGACGGTGGGCGTGTCTTCGCCGCTGGTGAGCGAGACCATCTATTTCCGCCAGATCCCCCGGGGCAACGTCATCTTCGGCGGCTGCTTCCGCACCCGACCGGACCTGGATACCCGCCTGGCCCGGGCCGAGCCCCATGGCATGCTCAACCAACTGGCCCAGCTGCGCCGCCTGGCGCCGGCGCTGGGGCGGATCAACGTGATCCGTACCTGGAGCGGGGTGGAGGGCTATATCGTCGATGACCTGCCGATCATGGGTCCCAGCAGTCAGGTGGACGGCCTCTACTACGCCTTCGGCTTCTGTGGCGCCGGCTTCCAGCTCGGCCCGGGCGTGGGCGATACCATGGCCGAGCTGATCGCCACCGGGCGTACCGAGACGCCCCTGGCGGCCTTCGATATCAGCCGCTTCGCGCAGCCGCGCAGCGAGAGCCTCGCCGGATGAACAGCCAGGACCTGCTGCGCACCCTGATCGGCTTTCCCACCGTCTCCGCCGACTCCAACCTGGCGCTGATCCAGCATGTGCAGGGCCTGCTGGAAGGCGCCGGTATCGCCTGCCGCCTGGTGCTCGACGAGAGCGGGCGCAAGGCCAATCTCTTTGCCAGCGTCGGCCCAGGCGACGTGCCCGGCGTGCTGCTCTCCGGGCATACGGACGTGGTGCCCGTGGCCGGCCAGGCCTGGACCCTGCCGCCATTCGCGGGGACCCTCAAGGACGGCCGGATCCATGGCCGCGGCGCCTGCGACATGAAGGGCTTCGTCGCCTGTGCGGTGGTGGCGCTGCTGGACGCCGCTCGCGGTGAACCGCTGAAACGACCCTTGCAGCTGGCGCTCTCCCATGACGAGGAGATCGGCTGCGTCGGGGTACGGCGACTGCTTGATGTGCTGGAAATGGCACCGGTGCGACCCTTCCTCTGCATCGTCGGCGAACCCACCAACATGCAGGTCGCCCTCGGCCACAAGGGCAAGGCCGCATTGCGCGCCCACTGCCATGGCCAGGAAGGTCATTCCTCCTTGGCGCCGCAGCACGTCAACGCCATCCACCTGGCCAGCGACCTGGTCGGCGCCCTGCGTGCCAGCCAGCGGCGGCTGGCGGAAGAGGGCGCGCATGACGCGGCCTACGATATTCCCTACACCACCCTGCATGTCGGGCGGATCGACGGCGGCAAGGCGCTGAACATCGTGCCCAACCTCTGCACCCTGGACTTCGAGATCCGCCATCTGCCGGCGGACGATCCCGCCAGCCTGGTCGCCGCGCTGCAGGAAACGGCGGACAGCCTGGTCAGGGAGGCACAACAGACCTCAGCCAAGGCCGCCATCGAGATCGAGACGGTCAACGCCTATCCGGGCCTGGACACTCATCCCAGCGTCGAAGCCGTGCGCTTCCTGCAGACCCTGGTCGAACCCGGCACCACCCAGCTCAAGGTGGCCTTCGGCACCGAGGGCGGACTTTTCGCCAGTCGCCTGGACACCCCGGTGGTGGTCTGCGGCCCCGGCAGCATCGAGCAGGCGCACAAGCCGGATGAGTATGTCGAATTGAGCCAGCTCGCTGCCTGTGACGCTTTGCTGGGACGGTTGCGGGTGGCCCTGGGCTGAGGCCACCCCGAGCCTCGGCTAGTACCCTCGCTGCCGATCCACCAGCCCCCGCAGCGGCTCGCCGCGCTGGTGGCGGCGAATGTTGTCCAGCAGCACGGTGAAGGCCGTTTCCGGCACCGTCATGGCGCCCACGTGGGGCGTCAGCCAGATCCGCGGATGCTGCCAGAAGGGATGGTCGGCTGCCGGCGGTTCCGGCTCCACCACGTCCAGCACCGCCTGGCTCAGCTGACCGCTGTCCAGGGCCGCCAACAGATCGGCTTCCACGAGCTGGGCGCCACGCCCCAGGTTGATCAGGCTGGCGCCGCGAGGCAGGGCGGCGAAGAGGTCGGCCGCGAGAATTCCACGCGTCTCCTGGGTCAGGGGCAGCAGGCAGATGAGAATCTCGCAGTCGGCCAGGAACGCCGGCAGCTGCGCGGCGCCGGCATGGCAGCGCACCCCCGGCAGCTCATGGGCCGAGCGCGACCAGCCCGAGAGCTGGAAACCAAAGGTGGCGAGCCGCTCCAGCACTGCCTGGCCGATCTGGCCGAGACCCAGCACCCCCACGCGTCTATTCTCCGCCGTCACCAGGGCATGCTCCTGCCAGCGTCCTGCGGCCTGCTGGTCGAGGTAGCGCGGCAACTGGCGATGCAGCGCCAGCACCATGAGGGTGGCGTACTCGACCATGCCGGCGACGATGCCGGGGTCCAGCATGCGCACCACCGGCAGGTCGGCAGGCAGCAGGTTCAGGTCGAACTGATCGACCCCGGCCGAGGTGGCGAACAGCACCTCCAGGTTGGGAAAGCGGCCGGCAAGGTCCTCCGGCGGTTGCCAGCAGGCCAGGTAGCGTACCTCATCGGCATTGCCCACCTCCGGCCATTGGCGGAATTCGATATCGGGCGCCCGCTCCTGGAACAGGTGTCGCCAGGCCTGGCCGCGTTCGGGATCGGCCTTGTAGAGCAGCGTCATGGGAAAGGTCTCCGGCAAAGCCCAAGGATGGCGCAACGGGGCGGTAGTTTGTCCTGAAATCCCCGGCATCGCCGTCATGATCGGTGGTGCGGTGGAAACTGCGCCGCATCCGGGAAAAACGGTAGCTTCTGTGCTGGTCCGGGGCGCAAACGCCATAACCCAGGCGCCTTGGCGGTCGATACTGGCCAGGTCCGCGGCACGCCCGCCGCACCTCTTAGCCTGAGGATTCGCCATGCCCTTGCTGCATTACTGCCAACCGTCCAATGACCGCCAGCTGCCGCGCGCGCTGCAACCCCTGCACGCTGATCCCCTGGCCGCCGGCCGGGAACCGCACCTGCACGATAGCCGCCTGGGCTATGTGATGGGCAGCGCCGTCGCTCATTCCGCCGACTGCCAGCTGGACGACTACCCCTGGGTGGAAGTCAGCCTCATCGAGGCCGGAGCGCTGCAGCTGGAATGGGACGGAAAGGTCCTGCAGCTGGAGGCCGGCGATGCCTTCATCCTGCCGCGTGGGCTGACTTGCCGCTGGCGTCACAGCGGCGAGTTGCGGCGCCTGTTCATGGCCTTTCCCGGCCGGGCCAGCGAGGGGCCCATGCCGCAGGGACCCGTGCTGCTGGATCCCGCGGCCCCGCGCGAGCCCTCGCCGCCGCCGGCGGCCAGCGTCCTGCTCAGTCCTGAGCCCACGGCCACTGGCTGCGATCTGTTCGAAAGCGGTGGCGGCGCCCTGCGGATCGGGATGTGGGAATGCTCGGCCTATACGCGCAAGGCGGTGAGCAATCCCCACTGCGAGCTGATGCTGCTTCATGCCGGCACCGTGACCCTTGAGGTCGAAGGAGAAGCGGCCTGCACCGTCAAGGCGGGCGAGGCGGTGCTGGTACCGGCGAATACACCGATGGCCTGGGACAGCCGGGAGAGCGTGCGCAAGCTGTATTGCATCCTGCGCTGAGAAGAGGACGCTCCGGCAGCGGGATGCTGGTGGAGCGTCGCGGCGAGGGTGGTCAGCCGGCCTTGATCAGGCTGCGCAGCGGCAGGGCGTTCTTGACCATCGGCGACTTGATGACGATGTAGCTGAAGTACTTCTCGATGCCGACGTTGCGGTCGAGGATGGATTCCATCAGCTCCTGGTAATGACCGATGCTGCTGCACATGAACCGCAGCAGGTAGTCGTAGCCGCCGCTGATGAGGTGGCATTCGAGGATCTCGTCGACACCGCGGATGAAGGACTCGAACTTCACGAAGTCGGCGCGCTTGTGGTCGGAAAGGGTGACCTCGGTGAAGACCGTCACCGAGTTGGCGATCTTGGCGAGATTGACGTGGGCTTCGTAGCCGCTGATGTAGCCGGCCGCCTCCAGGCGCTTGACGCGCTGCAGGCAGGGGCTGGGCGAGAGGCCCACGGCTTCGGCGAGACTGACATTGGTCATCCGGCCATCCTTCTGCAGTTGCACCAGGATGTTGATGTCGATGCGGTCCAGTTTTGTTGCGGCGTCCATCGTCGTTCCTCGCAGTCGTGAACGTCAGGCTAGGCACGCAGGGCGGTCTGATGCGCATGCACCAGGTCGGCGAGACTCGCGTACTCGCACCGCGTGCCATCCAGGGCCTGCCGTGAAAGGTTCCAGGGCCGCGAGCGATCACGGCGCAAGGTACACAGCGGAAAATCCACCAGGGGGTTCCAGGGGTCGTCCGGTTCGCTGCCCCTTACCGGCAGCAGATCCCCACGCGCCAGGCCCAGTTCTTCCAGGGTGTTGTCCAGCGCCAGGCGCAGATCGCCACCGCGGTTGGGGATCACGGCGGCGAACACCTCGGGCAAGCGTGCCGTGACCGCCGCGGCCTCGCCGTCATCGGGCGACGCCAGCAACACCAATCGATAGAACTTGCTCAGGTACTGCAGCGCGCCCGGCGCATCCTCGAACACCGGCCAGCACGTCGTGGCGTTTCCAAAGGCCACGCTGGCATCCAGATCGTCTTCCTGCTGCAACTCTTGCGCCAGACGCTGGTGGATACGCAGGTGCAGACTGGTCTGGCTGGCGTTGGGCGCGGCCTGGCGCAGCTCGCGGGCCAGGCGGTGATAGCTGCCGAGCAGCCAGTCGGGATGGGTGCTGAGGCCCGCCTGCGCCACAAGGGGGCGCAGGGCTTCGAGGATGCCCCCTTCGCGGTCGACGAGGGTGCCGTAGCAGGAAAAGCCTATGGCCTGGTAACGCGTGATTCTCATGGTCGGTTTCCCCTTGGCGCCGCTCTGCCGATATCAGGCGGCGTTACGTTCGACCTCAGGCTCCGGCCTGGGTGAGGGCTTGGCCGAACATGTGCAAGGCTTCGGCCAGTTGTGCCTCGGTGGTCACCAGCGGTGCCAGGAAGCGGATGACGTTGCGTTCGACACCGCACTTGATCACCAGCAGGCCCGCCTGGCGGGCGCCGTCGATGACCTGCTGGGCAAGGGCGGCGTCCGGGCTGTGGCCATCGGTGCCGACCATTTCCACCGCCAGCATGAAGCCGCGGCCGCGCACCTCGCCGATGCGTGGATGCCGCCGCTGCAGCTCGAGCAGACCGCTGCGCAGCTGCTCGCCGAGGGCGACGCCACGGGCGACCAGATCTTCTTCCGCGAATACGTCCAGCACCGCCAGGGCCGCGGCGCAGGCCAGGGCGTTGCCGCCGTAGGTACCGCCGAGGCCGCCGGGCAGGGGGGCGTCCATGATGGCGGCGCGTCCGACCACCCCGGAGAGCGGCAGGCCACCGGCCAGGCTCTTGGCCACCGTCACCAGGTCGGGCTGGACGCCGGTCTGCTGGAAGGCGAAGAGGCTGCCGGTCCGGCCGAAGCCGGTCTGGATCTCGTCGGCGATCAGCACGATGCCGTGCTGGTCGCAGAGGGCGCGCAGCGCCTGGAGGAATTCCACCGGCGCCGGGCGGAAGCCGCCGTCGCCCTGCACCGGTTCGATCAGGAGGGCGGCCACCTGGTCGGGCGCGATCTGGGTGGCTAAGACTTCGCGCAAGCCGGCCAGGGCCTGCTGGCTATCCACCCCGCGGAAGGCATCGGGGTAGGGCGCGTGGTAGATGTCACCGGGGAAAGGCCCGAAGTTCTGCTTGTAGGGCTGGGCGAAGCCGGTTAGGGTCACGCCGAGCAGGGTGCGGCCATGGAAGCCGCCGCGAAAGGCGATCACCCCCGGTCGCTTGGTATGGGCACGGGCGATCTTGATGGCGTTCTCCACGGCTTCGGCCCCGGACGTCAGCAGCAGCGTCTTGTAGGCTTCGCCGTTGCCGATGAGGGTGTTGAGGCGGCTGGCCAGCTCCAGGTAGGGCTCGTAGGCCATCACCTGGAAGCTGGCGTGGGAGATCTCCCCGACCTGGCGACGCACGGCCGCCACCACCCGTGGGTGGTTGTGACCGACGTTGAGCACGCCGATGCCGCCGACGAAATCGAGGTAGCGACGACCGTCCACGTCCCAGACTTCGCTGCCCTGGGCGCGGGCCACCACGACGGGATGGGCGGTGATGATGCCGCGGGGCACGCCTTGTTCGCGAAGACCCAGCAGGCGGTCGGTGGCTTTGGCAGCGGAATTCATGCAGCGATACTCCAGGCAGGGGCGAGAGTTCCAGCCTACGCAGGCCGCAGGGTCGGTAACGCTGAAGTTGCCGGCCCCGGCATCGTGATCGGCTGTTTTGCTTGGGGGCGGCGGCATTTTCGGTTGCCTGCCGCCAAAAGCGTTCTTAGGCTTTTCTGAAAAGTTGCCGAGGGAAGGTCAGGCAAGGCGAAAATCAGTGAGGAAGCGGAGTTTACGAGTGGTAAATGAGCATTCCGATCGGACTGGCGACCCAGCTGATTTTCAACGCAGCATGGCCGAGCGCAGGCAGTTTTCAGATAAGCCTAGGCGAGCCCGCCGAGGTGCCAGGCCTTGACCTCGAGGTACTCGTCCAGCCCCAGGTGCGAGCCCTCGCGGCCCAGGCCGGATTGCTTCACGCCGCCAAAGGGCGCGACCTCCATCGACAGGGTGCCGGTGTTGAGGGCCACCATGCCGAATTCCAGCTGCTCGCCGACGCGCCAGGCGCGGCGCAGGTCCTGGGTGTAGTAGTAGGCACCCAGACCGTAGGGCGTGGCATTGGCCAGCGCCAGGGCCTCGGCTTCGTCGCGGAAGCGGAACAGCGGTGCCACCGGGCCAAAGGTCTCCTCGCGGGCCAGCAGCATGTCCGCCGTGGCGCCGGTCAGGACCGTGGGCGCGACGAACTGGTCGCGGCCGCTGGGCGGTCCGCCGAACAGTGCCTTGGCGCCCTGGGTCAGGGCGTCGTCGACATGGCGCGCCACCTTGTCCACCGCCTGGCGATTGATCAGCGGACCCAAGGTCACGCCGGCCTCCAGGCCGTTGCCCACCTTGAATTTGGCCACCTCGGCGGCCAGCCGCTCGGCGAAGCGGTCGTGGATGCCGTCCTGCACCAGGATGCGGTTGGCGCAGACGCAGGTCTGGCCGGCGTTGCGGAATTTGCTCTGCAGCACCCCGGCGATGGCCAGGTCCAGATCGGCGTCGTCGAAGACGATGAAGGGCGCATTGCCGCCCAGTTCCATGCTGGTGCGCTTCACCGTGGCCGCGCACTGGGCCAGCAGCAGCTGACCGATGCGTGTGGAGCCGGTAAAGGACAGCTTGCGCACCGCGGGGTTGCCGGTCAGTTCGCCGCCGATGCCGGCGGGCATCCCGGTGAGCACGTTGAATACTCCGCGCGGAAAGCCGGCGCGCTCGGCCAGTTCGGCCAGCGCCAGGGCCGACAGCGGGGTGAGGTCCGAGGGCTTGATCACCACCGGGCAACCGGCGGCCAGCGCCGGCGCGGCCTTGCGGGTGATCATGGCGTTGGGGAAATTCCAGGGCGTGATGGCGGCGGCGACCCCCACCGGTTGCCGCAGCACCAGCACCCGGCGATCCCGGGCGGGGGCGGGCAGGATGTCGCCAAAGCTGCGCCGGGCTTCCTCGGCGAACCATTTGACGAAGCTGGCGCCATAGGCGATCTCGCCGCGCGCCTCGGCCAGGGGCTTGCCCTGTTCCAGGGTCATCAGCAGGGCCAGGTCTTCCTGATGCTCCAGCATCAGCGCGTGCCAGCGCTCCAGCAGGGCCGCGCGCTCGGCTGCGGGACGCTCGCGCCAGGCCGGCCAGGCCGCTTCCGCGGCGGCGATGGCGCGGGCGGTTTCCGTTGCCTCCAGCGCCGCCACCTGGGCGATGACGGCGCCGGTGGCAGGATTTTCCACGGCGAAGGTGGCGCCGTTGTCGGCGGCTATCCAGTGGCCGTCGACATAGGCGGATTCGTTGAACAGGCGTGGGTCTCGCAGATCGGGGTGCAGTGGCATGGTGGCGCTCCCAGTGGCAGGTCAGCCCCTGAGTCTAGGGAGCGGCCACGGTGGCGAATGCCGAAATGCAGGGTGCCTGAGCGCTGCCCGCGGTGTTCCTCACCGCCTCGCCGCAGTTTCTGCGGCGGCCCCCGGGCATTGCCTTTATTGCGCGTCGGTGTCCGCCTCCAGCCCCTTCACCGCCCCGTCGAGGAAGCGCGCCAGCGCCTGGAGCCGGGCGCTGCGCTGCTTGCGCGCGGGGACCAGCAGGGTGATGGGCGCGCGGTCGAAACGCCAGTCCGGCAGCAACCGGACCAGCGCGCCGCGGGCGATGGCGTCGGCCACGTCCCATTCGGAGCGCAGCACGATGCCCTGACCCTGTTCCGCCCAGCGTCGGGCCACGCTGCCGTCGTTGGTCAGCAGCGCGGGTTCGATGCGCAGCGTGCGGCGCTCCTCAGCGTGGCGGAGTTGCCAGAGCGTCACGTCTTCGTCGTTCTCGCGGATGCAGATGCAGCGGTGCCGCAGCAGGTCCTGCGGCTCCCGGGGCACGCCGTGCTCGGCCAGGTAGGCGGGACTGGCGCACAGCCAGCGCTCGTTGTGCGCCAGGGGCTTGGCGATCCAGGAGCTGTCTTCGATGGCGCCGATATGGATGACCGCGTCGCTGTCGTGTCGATCGGGCCAGGGCGTCTCGCGCAGGTCCAGTTGCAGGCGCACGCCTGGATGCAGGCTGGCGAAGCGGGCCAGCAGCGGAGCGATGCGCTGGCGACCATAGCCGAAGGGTGCCGCCAGGCGCAGGGTACCCACCAATGGCTGGTCGTGGCGGGCGAACGCCTCGGGCAGGGCGTCCAGGCGTTCGAGCAGCTCGGCGCATTCCTGGGCCAGGCGTTCGCCATCGGGGGTGAGGCTCAGCCGCCGAGCATCGCGATTGGCCAGGGCCACGCCCAGGCGTGCCTCCAGCCTGCGCAGCCGAGTGGAGAGGGCGGGCGGCGAGACGTTCAGGGCGCGCGCCGCCGCGCTCAAGGAATCGGAACGGGCCAGCAGCACCATCAGGCGCAGGTCTTCGATGGCGATCATTAATCTGAGCTGAAGGAATGAGTCAATTTGATTGAAGCACAGCTTCAGGCTGGCTGGGTACAGTCGAGCCATCGCCCATTGGTCGAGTCCCTGCCATGACCCCGTCCCTGCTCACCCTCGATACCCCCGCCGCGCTCATCGACGAGACGCGGATGACCCGCAACATCCAGCTCATGCAAGCACGCATGGACGCCCTCGGCGTACGCCTGCGGCCCCACGTGAAGACCAGCAAGAGCGAGGCGGTCATGCGCCGGCAACTGGACGCGGGCGCCGAGGGCGTGACCGTTTCCACGCTGCAGGAGGCCGAGGCCTGCTTCGCCCTGGGCATCACCGACGTGCTCTATGCCGTGGCCATCGCCCCGGCGCGGCTGGAGCAGGTGCGGGCGCTGCGGCGGCGGGGCTGCCGGCTCGGCATTCTCACCGACAGCCTGGCGGGGGCGCGCGCCATCGTCGAAGCCGGACAGCGCCATGCCGAAGCCTTCGACGTCTGGCTGGAGATCGACTGCGACGGTCATCGCGCCGGCCTGCAGCCGGACGATCCCAAACTGCTGCAGGTCGCCGAGGTGCTGCGGGCCGGCGGTATGACTCTCGTGGGCGTGCTCACCCACGCCGGCTCCAGCTACGAGTTGCACGAGACCGCGGCCTTGCAGGCGCTGGCCGAGCAGGAGCGCGCCCTCTGCGTGGCGGCCGCCGAGCGGCTGCGGGGCCAGGGCTTCGCCTGTCCGCAGGTGAGTATCGGCTCGACACCCACGGCGCTGTCGGCCCGGGACCTGACCGGCGTCACCGAGGTGCGCGCCGGGGTCTATGTCTTCCAGGACCTGGTGATGCTCAACGTCGGCATCTGCCGCGCCGACGACCTGGCGCTGAGTGTCCTCACCACGGTGATCGGCCACCAGCCGGAGAAGGGCGGGGTACTGGTGGACGCCGGTTGGATGGCGCTGAGTCGCGACCGCGGCACCCAGCGGCAGCAACGCGATTTCGGTTACGGCCAGGTCTGCGACCTGGACGGGACCTGGCTCGAAGGCGCGCTCCTGTCCGGCGCCAATCAGGAGCACGGCATGATCAGCTTCGCGGGAGGGGCGCCCGCCGATCTGGAGCAGCGCTTCCCCGTAGGCAGTCGCCTGCGGGTCCTGCCCAATCACGCCTGCGCCACCGGTGGCCAGTTCGATCACTATCACGCCGTGGACGCCACCGGCGCCCTCACTGCCTGGAGTCGCCTGCATGGCCGTTGATCCCGAATTCATTCAGACCGCCACCGCCGCGCCGCCCGGTGGGCATTACAGCCAGGCGGTGGCCTACCAGGGGCTGCTGCATGTCTCCGGGCAGCTGCCGGTGCGGCCCGATGGCAGCCACAGCGTGGCGGCGAGCTTCCCCGATCAGGCGCGCATCGCCCTGGACAACCTCTGCGCCATCCTGGCCGCCGCCGGGCGTGGGCCACAGGATCTGCTCAAGGTGACCGTCTACGTAGTGGGTATCGAGCACTGGCCCACCTTCGACCGCCTCTATGCCGGGTACCTGGGCGACCATCGCCCGGCGCGGGCGGTGGTGCCCGTGCCGCACCTGCACCATGGTTATCTCGTCGAGATCGAGGCGCTGGCCCGCGCCTACTGATCCCGGACATCACACCAGGAGAGCTCATGAACGCCTCGACCTACAGCTATCGCCCCGCCACCGCCCAGGACCTGCCGGCCGCCCACGCGCTGTCGCAACGGCTGCGCTGGCCGCATCGGGAAGCCGATTGGGCCCTGGTCCAGCGCACCGCCGACGGGTTCGTCGCCGAACACGAGGGTCAACTGGTGGGCATCGCCTTCGCCTGCCACCAGGGCGACTTTTCGTCCATCGGCCTGGTGATCGTCAGCGATGAGCAGCAGGGCAAGGGGATCGGTCGGCGCTTGATGGAGCTGTGCCTGGACGCCACGGCGCCGCGCACGCCCATCCTCAATGCCACCGAGGCGGGCGCCCCGCTGTACGCCAGCCTGGGTTTCGCGACCTTCGACCATATCCAGCAGCACCAGGGCTGCCTGGCCAATGCGCCCGCCGCGCCGGTGCTTGCCGAGTCGCGCTGCCGCCGCCTGGCGCCGGCCGACTATCCGCAGGCGATCGCCCTGGCCAACGCCGCCAGCGGTCTGCAGCGTGATCGGCTGCTGGATGAGCTGCTGCCCGAGGCGTTGCAGGTGCTGGGGCTGGAGCGGGCGGGTGGATTGCAGGGGCTGGCCCTGCTCAGACGCTTCGGCCGGGGCCTGGTGATAGGCCCCGTGGTTGCGCCGGATGCCGAGGCGGCCAAGGCCCTGATCGCACCGCTGCTGGAGGCGACCCAGGGTGAATTCGTGCGCATCGACATCCTCGCCGATTGCGGCCTGGCCGACTGGCTGGTAGCCGCCGGCCTGGCCTGCGTGGATCGCGCCCCGCGCATGGCCAGAGGCACGCCGCCACGAGCGTCGGGGACTGTCCAATCCTTCGCCCTGGTGACCCAGGCGCTGGGCTGAGTCGCGTTCAATCTTCAGGAGACACCGCCATGCTGGACGCCACGCTGCACGACCTGATCGATCCCCGGACCACCAGCCACTTCTATCTCGACGGCCGCTGGGTGCCCGCCGCCGGCCCGGAACCGGTCAGGGTGATCAACCCGGCGAATGAACGTCCCCTGGCCGACGTGGCCCTAGGCAGCGCCGCCGAGGTGGATCGGGCCGTACAGGCCGCCCGCGCGGCCTTCAGCGACTGGTCCGGTCGTACCCCGGCCGCCCGGGCCGGGCTGCTGGAGCGACTCCATGGCCTGCTGACGCAGCGCAGCGAAAGCTTCGCCCAGGTCATTTCCCGGGAGATGGGCGCGCCCCTGGCCGCGGCGCGCGCCCTGCAGGTGCCCCTGGCCCTGGAACATCTGCGCGTCGCGCGCGAGGTCGCGCTCGACTACGCCTTCGAGCGCCGCGAGGGTGAGCTGCGCATCCGTCGCGAAGCCATCGGCGTCTGCGCCCTCATCACCCCCTGGAACTGGCCGCTGTACCAGATCACCGCCAAGGTCGCGCCGGCGTTGGCCGCCGGCTGCACGGTAGTGCTCAAGCCCAGCGAATTGGCGCCGTTGAGCGCCTTGCTGTTCGCCCAGGCGGTCCATGACGCGGGGATACCGGCCGGGGTGTTCAACCTGATCAACGGTGACGGCCCCACCGTCGGCGCCGCGCTGGCCGAGCATCCCGAGGTCGACATGATTTCCATCACCGGCTCCAATCGCGCCGGAGTGCAGGTGGCCCGGGCCGCCGCCGCCACCGTGAAGCGAGTGACCCAGGAGCTGGGTGGCAAGTCGCCGAACCTGCTGCTACCCGATGCCGACCTCGAGACGGCCGTGGCCAAGGGCGTGCTGGCGGCCTTCCGCAACAGCGGCCAGTCCTGCAGTGCGCCGACGCGGATGCTGGTGCCCCAGGCCCAGTTGGCGGAGGTGGAGCGCCTGGCGGCGGCCACCGTGGCCAGCCTCGTGGTCGGTGATCCCCTGGCGCCCGCGACGACCCATGGTCCCCTGGCCAATGGCGCCCAGTTCGCCCGGGTGCAGGAACTGATCGAGAGCGGCCTGGCGGAGGGCGCCAGGCTGGTCTGCGGCGGACCGGGGCGACCGGACGGCTGCAGCACCGGCTTCTATGCCCGCCCCACGGTCTTCTCGGCGGTCACCACCGGCATGCGCATCGCCCAGGAAGAGATCTTCGGGCCGGTGCTCTGCCTGCTGCCCTACGGTTCCGTCGAGGAAGCCATCGCCATCGCCAACGACAGCCGCTATGGCCTCAGTGCCCACGTCCAGGGGCAAGACGCGGCCCAGGTTTCCGCGGTGGCCAACCGCATCCGCGCCGGACAGGTGCATCTCAACTACCCGGCCTGGAACCCCTGGGCACCCTTCGGCGGCTACAAGGGCTCCGGCAACGGGCGCGAATATGGCGTCCACGGCCTGGAGGAATACCTGGAGACCAAGGCGATCCTCGGTCACTGACGCGGATTGAACAGCGGATTGCTCCGCAATCCCGCTACCGCCAGGTCGATGAACGCCCGGACCTTGGCCGGTGCCTGGCGGCCCTCGGGATAGATCAGATTGACCGGCAGCGGCGCCTCTTCGTGGTCTTCGAGTACCAGTTGCAGCACGCCGTCCGCCAGGGCCTGGGCAATCTGATAGTGAGGTACGCGGGTGAGGCCCAGACCGCTCTCGGCCGCGCTGATCGCGGCGGCATTGGTGTTGCTGTGCAGCAACGGCTCGACCACCACCCGTTGCCCCCCGGCGAAGCGCCATTCCAGCGACGACCAGGCGCTGTGGGACACCAGGACGCGGTGATCGCGCAGCGCGGCGGGCGTCCGCGGGATGCCACGGGTCGCCAGGTAGCTGGGCGCGGCGCAGACCACCCGCCGCATGCAGCCGACCTGGATGGCGGTGAGGCCGGAGTCGGCCAGATGACCGATGCGCAGGGCGATGTCCATGCCTTCGTCGACGATGTTCACCGGCCTGTCGACGAAGAAGGTCCGGGCGCGCACGTCTGGATAACGCCCGAGGTAGTCCAGCACCAGCGGCAATACGTGCAGTTGGCCGAGGAGCAGCGGCGCGGTGATCGCCAGGGTGCCGACCGGCTTGGCGTAGTGCCCGGCCGCGGCCAGTTCCGCCTCGGCGATCTCGCCGAGGATGCGCCGGCAATCCTGCAGATAGCGAACGCCGGCCTCGGTGGGTTTCACCGAGCGGGTGGTGCGCACCAGCAAGCGGGCGCCGACCAGCGCTTCCAGGCCCGCCACCAGGCGGGTCACCGCCGGGGCGCTCAGGTGCAGATCCCGGGCCGCGCGGGCGAAACTCTCGGTCTCGGCCACCTTCACGAATACGCGCATCGCCTGCCAACGATCCATCTGCGGGGTCTTCTCAAGGGCGCCGGAGCGGCCCGGCAAGACGCCCATGGTAGTCGACCCGGCCAGGCAGGCCAGCCTAGAGATCCAGTTCCAGTGGCGCGGACCCGGCTGCAGGCCGCGCGCAACAGAGCAGGACCTGGCCGGCGGCGACCGTCGCGGCGGGTTCCTTGGCATAGGTGACCGCGCCCCGGAGCAGCCCCGTGCGACAGCTGCCACAGTGCCCCTCGCGACAGCTGAAGGCGGGCTCCAGGCCCTGGGCCTCGGCCAGCTCCAGCAGACTGCCGGAGGCAGGCGTCCACTGCGCGTGCTGGCCGGACGCCGCGAAGCACACCCGGACGGCCTCGGTGGCCGCGGCAGGCCGTACGGTCGCCGCCGTCGCCGCATCGCTGCGCGCCAGGCCGGCCGGACCGAAGGCTTCGGCATGGATACGGCCATCCTCGATGCCAAAACCGCGCAAGCCGTCATAGAGGCTCTGGGTAAAGGCCGCGGGGCCGCAGAGGTAGAAGTCATAGTCACCGAAGGGCAGCTGGCGGCCCAGCAGCGCCATGTCGATGCGCCCGGCAACGTCATAGTCCACTCCGGGAAGGGCAGCAGCGGGATCGCTCAGCACCCTGATCACCCGTAGCGCTTCCGGAGCCCTGGCCATCAGCTCGGCGAGTTCCCGGTCGAAAGCCCGCTCCGCCTGGGTCCGGGCGCCATAGAACAGCGTGACTGGCCGCCGACCCTGATGGACCGCCTGGCGCAGCATGGCCAGCAATGGAGTGATACCGATCCCGGCGGCCAGGAACACCAGGGGGCGCGCCGCCGAGACCGCCAGGGTGAAGTCGCCGGCGGGTGCCCGCGCCTCGATCAGGTCGCCTTCGCGCAGCTGGTCGTGCAGCAGCCGCGAGACCAGACCGTCGCGCTTGACGCTGATGCGGTGATGGCCGTCGGCGGGGAGGGAGGTCAGGGTATAGGTTCGGACCAGGGAGGGTTGCCCCGCCTCGGCTGTCACCCGGATCGGCAGGAATTGACCGGCCTGGTAGGGGGGCAGGGCTGAACCGTCCACCGATTCGAGGTGGAAGGAGCGGATGGTGGCGCTCTCCTGGACGATCCGGGTGATGCGCAGCGGACGCCAGGAGCGGTCCTGGGCCCTGGGCTGCAGGCGCTGCTCGGCCTCCGCCCAACTGCCGGTCAGCCGACTGCTGTCCGACTCGCCGCCGGGCTGCGCCTGCCAGCGCAACGCCAGGGCGCCGCGGCGACGGACGATACGCTGGGGGCGAAAGGTCCAGAGGCGTTCGGCGCCTTCGAAGGCGCCGATCTCGGGCGAGTCGAACAGCACCTCGGCGGTACCGCTCAGCTGCAGCAGATCACCGCGCTCCAGGTCCGCGAACAGCAGTCCGGCCCGGCCAGTGGCGACGACATTGCCCAGGGTGTTGAAGAACAGATTGCCGTTGAAGTCGGGAATGGTCAGCAGGCCCTCGGCGTCCACCCGGACGAAGCCCGGCTTGCCGCCCCGGTGGGAGACATCGACCCGTCGCTGGCCCTGCTGGTCGGCGTAGGAGGCGACGAAAAAGGCATCGGCGCCGGCAATGAGCGCGCGGGCCGACGCATCCAGGCTGGCGAGCTGCTCCCCGGGCGTGACCGGGACGGCGCCCGGTTCGTGAGCGAAGCTCAGGTCACGCAGCTGGATATAGCGCGGGCAGTTGCCAAAGCTCTGGTCCACCGTCACGCGCAGTCCCTGGGCCGTGGGGCTGAGGACGCCGTTCATGCGATTGCGGCGGCGGGTGTGCCACTCGATGCCCAGCAGGCCCACGGCCGCGCCTGCGCCCAGGCCGGCTGCTGCCGGATCCTCGCGGGCCGGGCGGGCGGCGATATCCAGGGTGGTGGACGTGGGCGAGGCGAGAAAGCCCGGCTGGCCTTCCAGGATCGTCGCCCAGGCGTCGCCGGCGGCATCCACGCTGCCCAGTATCACGAAGGGCAACTGGGCGAAGAACTGCCGATGCTGGTCGGGCATGAACGGCCGGATCACCTGCGGCCCCAGGGCCTCCAGGCGTTCACGAACGCCCAGCCGTTCCTGGATGAAGGTTTCCCCGGCGTGCCAGGTGGGTAGGGGCTCGTGCATGACCTTGACCTCCAGCGGAGAAAAGGCGTGATCAGGCCCGGAGGCCGGCCGTGGTCTCGGGAAAGGGCACGAAGCCAGGCAGGGCCTCCACCCGCTGCAGGAAGGCGCGCACCGCCGTATAGGGCGCCAGCTCCACATTGCCTTCCGGCGCTCCGGCCAGGTAGCTGTAGAGGGCAATGTCGGCGATGGTCGGGTGATCGGCGGCCAACCACTCGCGCGTGGTCAGGTGCGCCTCCAGGCGTTCGAGCAGGACATGGGCGCGGGCGATGACTTCTTCCGGATTCAGGCGGGCGCCAAATACCGTGATCAGTCGCGCAGCCGCCGGGCCATAGGACAGTTCGCCGGCGGCCACCGACAGCCAGCGCTGCACCGCGGCCGCGCCAGCGGGGTCTTCCGGTAGCCAATCGGTGCGTCCGGCCTTCTTCGCCAGGTAGACGAGGATGGCGTTGGAGTCGGCGACGACCACGCCGCCGTCCTCCAGCACCGGCACCTGGCCGAAGGGATTGAGGGCGAGGAATTCCGGCGTGCGATTGGCGCCGCCCGGAATATCGATGTCGATCAGCTCGACCTCGATCCCCAGCAGCGAGGCGAAGAGCACGGCGCGATGGGCATGACCGGACAGCGGGGTGTGATAGAGCTTCATGATCCGACTCCTGGCAGGCAGCGGGCCGAGGGGCCCGATAGGTGCTACCAGCTTGGGATCAGCGCGCTTTCGAGGGAATGGGTCTTCTGGTCAGTTCAGCATTCCGCAAAATGGAATGATCGGGCTAGGTGCTGTACGAAGCATCACCGAGCGCAGGCACATTTGGTACAGGACCTAGCGGCAGGCGAAGGCCAACACCCGCCCCAGCATGGCATCGCAATCATCCAGCTGCGCCTGGCTGATGAATTCGTCCGGCTTGTGACCCTGGGCCATGCTGCCGGGGCCGCAGACCACGGTGGGGATGCCCGCTGCCGCGAACAGCCCCCCTTCGGTACCGAAGGCCACCGTACCGAATTCACGGGACCCACAGAACTGTGCGATCCAGTCGGCCGCCTCGCTTTCGATGGCGGTATCCAGGCCGGGATAGCTCGACAGTTCGGTGAAGCGGATGGCGCTCTGGCCGCTGATGGCGCGCATGGCCGGGAGCAATGCCGCTTCGGCATGGGCCTGCAGCTGATGGATCAGCTGGTAGGGGTCCTGGGCGGGCAGGGCGCGGATCTCGAAATCGAAGGTGCAGTCCTGGGGCACGATGTTCAGGGCCTGGCCGCCGTCGATGAGGCCGGTCTGCACCGTGGAGAAGGGCGGATCGAAGCGGGGGTCCTGGCTTTCCGCTGTCTTGAGCGCCTCGCCGAGCCGGCCGAGTTCGACGACCAGGCGCGCGGCGTATTCGACGGCGTTGACGCCCTGGGGCGCATAGGCCGAATGACAGGCCGCGCCGTGCACCTGGCAGCGCATGGCCACCTTGCCCTTGTGGCCGAGCACGGGTTTCAGCTCCGTGGGCTCGCCGATCAGGCACAGCAGCGGCTTGACCGGACGCTGGGCCAGTTGGTCGAGCAGGCTGCGCACGCCAAGGCAGCCGACTTCCTCGTCGTAGGACAGCGCCAGGTGCAGCGGGCGGCGCAGGGCCGCGCGGCTGGCCGCGGGCACCAGTGCCAGCAGGCAGGCCAGAAAGCCCTTCATGTCGGCGGTGCCGCGACCGTAGAGCTTGCCGGCGCTTTCGCTGAGGGCGAAGGGGGGGCGGGTCCAGGCCTGGCCGTCCACCGGCACCACGTCGGTATGCCCCGAGAGCACGATGCCCGGCACGTCCGCCGGCCCCAGGGTGGCGAACAGATTGGCCTTGGTGCCTTCGCCGTTGTGGATCAGCTCGTAGGCTACGCCGAACCCTTCCAGGTAGCCGGCGACGAAGTCGATCAACTCCAGATTGGATTCGCGACTGGTGGTGTCGAAGGCCACCAGCCGCACCAGCAGTTCGCGGCTGGCGCTCATCGGTCGTCTCCCGGGACGCCGTAGCCGGGGGCGAGATCCGGTCGCACCGCGCGGTCGAGATAGTCCTGCAACTGGGGTTGATAGGCGCGCCACAGCGCCGCCAGCTCGCCGATGGGGTCCGTCTCGGCCCAGTCGACCCGCAGATTAACGATGGGCCAGCTGGCGTCGCCCACCACCAGCAGCGCCGCCGAATGCACCGGACCGGCCTCGCCACCGGCGGCCATGGCCGCCTGCATGGCCCGCAGCAGGCGCTCGGCAAGAGCGCCCTGGCTGGCTTCGAAGCTCTCCACCAGCGCCTCCACCACCGCGGGGCTCGCCAGCATGTTGCCGGCGCCCACGCAGTCCCGGCCGCTGCGCGCCTGGTGCACGCCGAGGGTATGGGCACCGCTGTGGTGGGCACTGCGGCCCTGGGCGTCGATGACGGTCACCTGGCGATACTCGGCGTAGCCGTCGCCGGCCAGGCTCTCGGCCAGAGCCGCGGCGGGAGCCTGTCCCGCGGCCAGTCGCTCCAGGGTACGCGGCCCTAGCGCGGGCAGGGTGATGTTCTGCGAGCTGACCGCGCCGACCCCGGGTTGCAGCCAGGGACAGCGGGCGCCCACGGCGATGCTCGACGAACTGATGGCGATGCCGAATTGACCGGTCTCGGCGCAGCGGGCGGTGAGGGAAAAGGTCATGGGGCGGCCTCAGTCGGGGATCACGGCGATGACGTCGATCTCCATCAGCCACTGGGGCTGGCCCAGGGCCGCGACCACCAGGCCGGTGGAAATGGGGAAGACGCCCTTGAGCCACTTGCCGACCTCCTGGTACACCGGCTCGCGATAGCGCGGATCGGTCAGGTAGGTGGTGGTCTTGACGATGTGGCTGAGGTCGCTGCCGGCTTCTTCCAGCAGTTGCTTGACGTTCTTCATGGCCTGCTCGGCCTGGGCGCGGGGATCGCCCAGGCCGACCAGCCTGCCGTCGAAATCGGTGCCGACCTGACCGCGCACATAGACGGTGTTGCCAGCACGCACGGCCTGGCAGAGGTCGTTGTCCAGGGTCTGGTTGGGGTAGGTGTCCTTGGTGTTGAACATGCGGATACGGGTGTGGGTCGGGGTGGCCATGCGGGATCTCCGGGTCTCGATAAGGGCGTCAGGCGCTACGCGACTGCTGGGGGTGGGCGGCCGTCTCGATGCTGGGACGGTAGTCCTGGTAGCGGCGCTGGATGGCGATCTGGTCGGCCACGTGGCGGGCGTCGTGCCAGCAGCCCCAGATGAAGGCCGAGCCGCGACGACTGAGCCAGGGCAGACCGACGAAATAGATGCCCGGCTCGGCACCGACCCCGCGCTGGTGCCTGGGCTTGCCGTTGTCGCCAAAGGTATCCACCTGCAGCCAGCTGAAGTCGGTGGCATAGCCGGTGGCCCAGATTACCGCGCTGACGCCCGCGGCCCGCAGGTCCAGTTCCTTGAGCGGTTCGCGGATGCAGGTGGCGTCCGCCACCCGCTCGCGGGCCGTGGGTTCTTCGGGTAGATCCAGGCCGTGGCGGGCGGCATAGGCGTCGGCGGCGTCGAGCAGGGCCAGGTAGTTGGCGTCGCCGGCGTCGAGATTCTGGTTGAGGTCCGGGCGGAAGCGCACCACCCCGTCGACGAAGCTTTCGGTGAGGCCCACCAGGGTCATGCCGGCCTGGGCCAGGCGGCGGAAGTCCACGGTATGGCCGCCGCGGGCGCCGCTCACGGCGATGGTCACGTGCTCGCGACCCGGCTGCATGGTCTCGGTGTCCCACAGGCCGAGCACGCCCAGCCACCAGCAGAAGTCGCGGCCGCGATAGGCCCGCGGCGGTCGGTCATGAGGACCTACCGAGAGATAGACACGCTTGCCGGCGCGCAGCAATTCCTCGGCGATCTGCACCCCGGAGGAGCCGGCGCCCACCACCAGCACCGCGCCTTCGGGCAATTGTTGCGGATTGAAATAATGGGCGGAGTGGATCTGGTAGAGGCGCTCGTCCGTTGGTGCGATGGCCGGGATCACCGGCTTCTGGAAGGGACCGGTGGCCACCACCACGCGCTGGGCTTTCAGGCTGCCGGCCGAGGTTTCCACCACAAAGCCAGCCTGGCCGGCCTGGCGGGTCACCCGGGTGACGGCGACGCCGGTGCGAATGGGCGCGCCGATCTGCCGGGCATAGGTCTCGAAGTAGGCGGCGATCTCGTCCTTGCCGGGAAAGCCGTCCGGCGCCGTCTGGAATTCCAGGCCGGGGAAGCGGTCGTGCCAGGCCGGGCCGTTGGCCACCAGGGAATCCCAGCGACCGGTGCGCCAGGCTTCGGCGATGCGGTTCTTTTCCAGCACCAGGTGCTCGATGCCGAGCCGTCCCAGGTGCTCGCTCATGGCGACGCCGGCTTGGCCAGCGCCTATCACCAGGGTGTCGATCGTGGTCGGTAATGTGGACATGAGGGTACCCTTCGGCCGCGCGGCGGGGTGCGGCCGTCATCTAAGCAGTAGGAAGGCGGAGCGCGCAGGCTCCGCGGCGATCAATCCAGCACGGAAGGGTCCTGCTGGATCATCAGTTCTTTCATCTCGGCAAAGTGCTGCTCGGAGAAGTCGGTGATGCCTTCCCAGGCCCGCGCGGTCTTCTCGGCGACCTCGGCGGAGAGCACCTTGAGCGGCTGGCCGGTGGACCAGGCGGTGACCAGGATCTGGCAGGCGCGCTCCAGGGTCCAGATATCGTCGAAGGCCTGGCCGATGGTGGGGGCGATCACCATGACGCCGTGGTTGCCCATCAGCAGCCGCTGCTTGCCATCCAGCAAACTGGCCAGGCGCGCACCCTCGGCCTCGGTATCGGCCATGCCGCCATAGAGTTCGTCCACCGCCAGGCGCTTGAAGTAGCGCGCGGTGTTCTGGTCGATGGGCGGTACCTCGGGCTTGGCCAGGCAGGCCACCGCCGTGGTGTACACCGGGTGCAGGTGCAGCACCACCCGGGCCTCCGGCAGCCGGCGATGGATCTGCCCGTGGATCGACCAGGCCGTGCTGTCCACCTCGGGCCGCTCGGCGCCTCGGGGATCGTCCGCGTCGAGCAGCAGCAGATCACTGGCGCGGATGCGCGAGAAGTGCTTCCACTTGGGGTTGATCAGGAACTGCTTGCCGTCGGCGGAGACGGCGGCGCTGAAGTGGTTGGCGACGGCTTCGTGCATGTCGAGGTGAGCGATGACGCGAAAGGTCGCCGCCAGATCGATGCGCAGCCGTTCCTCGGGAGAAAGTGCCATGGTCGTGCCTCCGGAAGGCTCAGGGCTTGGGCATCAGGGCGGCGATGTCCGCCTCGGTGGGCGCCTGGAAGTTGTACTTCTTCAGCAGCGCGGCGTACTCCGGGGTGGCGCTGTATTGCTTGAGCGCCTCCACCAGGGCGGTCTTGACCGCATCGTTGCCCTTCTTCACGCCGAAGCCGTTGAGCACCGGGTAGATCAGGCTGTCCGAGGAGATCACCACGCGATTGCCGAGCTTTTCCACCAGGCCGCGGGCCACCGCGGCGTCGGTGATCTGCGCTTCCACGGCCTTGGCCAGCAGCGCCTGGGTGGTCTGGGGATCGGTGCCGTATTCGCTCACGGCGATGGGCTTGAGGCCGTTCTTCACGCAGTACTCGTCGGAGAGCTTGTGCAGCTGCTGCAGCCAGGAGGTGGCGCCCATGGAGCCGATCTTGTGGCCGCAGAAGTCTTCCGGCTTCTTGGGCTGATAGCTGCTGCCCTTGAGCGCGATGATCGACTCGCCGCTCTTCAGGTAGGGGATCATGTCGATCACCTTGAGGCGGTCCGCGGTGATGTACATCGAGGAGTTGGTGATGTCGAAGCGCCCGCCCTGCAGCCCGGTGATGAGGTTGGGGAAACGGGTGTCCAGCGTTTCCACGGAGCGGCCCATGATCTTCGCCAGCCCCTCGACGAATTCGATGTCGAAGCCTGCCGGCTTGTTGTCCTGCATGTATTCGTAGGGGAAGAAGGTCAGGTCGGAACCCGCCACGAGTTTGCCCGGCTGCAGGAAGTCGGCCGAGGCCAGGCTGGAGACCAGCGCCAGGCCGGCGCCCAGTACGGTGGTGGAGAGGATTCGAATCGAGGCGCTGCTGAATCTTTGCATGACGAAGCTCCTTGAAGAGTAGGAAGGATCAAACGGCAGCCTGGTCGAGCCCGGCCTGCTGGACGAAGAAGGAAGCACCGCGCGGTTTCTGCGGCAGCCGCACGCTGTTGGCCACGCTGCGCACCAGCCCGCTTTCCTGGCCGGCCACCAGCACCCCGGCGTGCTCGCTGGGCAGCGGATTCTCGCCGAAGGGCAGGGCGTCCTCGGCGGCATAGACGCTGATGAACAGGGTGCGCGGCAACTCGGTCTGGTTGGGGCTGGAGGCGTGCAGCAGGCGGGTGTGCATGAAGCACACCGAGCCGGCCGGGCCGAAGCAGGCCACGGGCTCGCCGCAGTGCTCGGCCACCACGCCGTCGTCGACCGCGCCGGTGAAACGGCCGTCCTGCCAGTGCGACCACAGCGGCCCCTGGTGGCTGCCGGGGATGACGGTGAGGGGGCCGTTCTTCGGGGTCACCTCGCTCACCATCAGCAGCGCGGTGACCACGTCATCGTTGCTGTGGGGCGTGAAGAGGAAATCCTGGTGCCACTTCACCTGGGTGGCGGTGCGCGGCAGCTTCGAATTGATCTTGCTGTGGTGGAATCGCGTGCCGCTGCCACCGATGAGCTGAGCCGCGACCTGGGCCATCCGCGAGGTGAAGGCGACCTGGCGATAGGCCGCGGAGATCTCGGTGGGCGAACTGACCCGGCGCAGGGAGGGGTGATCGGGGCGGTGATCCAGTTCGACATCGAAGCGGGCGCGGCCGTCCTGGGTCTCGCCCCAGGCCTCGGCGTGGCTGCGACTGTCTTCGACCCAGCGCTCGAAATCGGCCTGCAGGGTGGCGATTTCCTCGGCCGTCAGCAGGTTCTCGACCACCAGGTAGCCGTCGCGATGAAACTGGTCCAGTTGCGCTTGCTCGATCATAGGGGTTCTCCAGAAGCCAAGGGGTGGGGTCAAGCCAGGGACACGTCTTTGAGGAAAGCCTCGACGCGGGGATGCTGGCCGTTGCGCAGTACCTGGGGCGCGTCGTCGCAGACCACGCGGCCCTTTTCCATGAACACGATGCGGTCCGAGACCTTGAAGGCGAAGTTCATCTCGTGGGTGACGATCACCATGGTGATGCCCTCCTGGGCCAGGGCCTCGATCACCTGCAGCACCTCGTTGACCTTTTCCGGGTCGAGCGCCGAGGTGGGCTCGTCGAACAGCATGATCTGCGGTCGCATCATCAGCGCCCGGGCGATGGCCACCCGCTGCTGCTGGCCGCCGGACAGCTGGTGCGGATACTTCCAGGTGTGATCGAGCATCCCGACCTTGTGCAGCAGCGCATAGGCCTGCTGCCTGAGCGCCGCGGGGGTATCCAGGCGGTGATAGCGCGGCGCGAGCAGCAGGTTGTCCAGCACCGTGAGGTGGGGGAAGAGGTTGAAGCTCTGGAACACCATGCCGATGTCCAGGCGATGCTCGCTGTGCTCGATGAAGCGCGGCTTCTGGGCGCCGTCCTTGTGCAGGTGGATGAAGGGCTGGCCGTTGATGCGGATCTCGCCGTTGTCCAGTTGCTCCAGGCCGTTGAGCAGGCGGATCAGGGTGGTCTTGCCCGAGCCGGACGGGCCGATCACCGAGACCACCTCGCCGGGCTGGACGCGCAGGTTGACCGAGCCCAGCACCTCGACGTCGTTGTAGGCCTTGTGCAGGCGGGCGGCCTGTAGCGCCGGGGTGGCGGCGTCCCATTGCGGCCTGGCGCTGGCGGTCGACGCCTGGCTGGCCAGGGCCAGCACCTGGGCGTCGGGGGTCCGCACCACCTTGCGCTGGGTGACGTCGAGGTAGCGCTCCAGGCGTTTGAGCAGGAAGTCGAACAGGGTGACGATCAGCACGTAGTAGAAGGCCACCGCCACCATGGTCTCCATGACCAGGAAATTCTGCGAATAGAGCCGCTGGCCGACCATCAGGATCTCGGTAAGGGAGATCACCGACACCAGGGAGCTGAGCTTGACGATGGAGATGTATTCGTTGGCCAGCGACGGCAGGGCCACGCGCAGGGCCTGGGGAATGACGATGCGCCACTGGGTGCCGAGAAAGCGCAGCCCGAGTGCCCGCGCCGCTTCGCCCTGGCCCTTGGGAATCGACAGCAGGCCACCGCGGTGGATCTCGGCGACATAGGCCGTCTCGCTGATGACCAGGCCGATCAGGCCGGCCCAGAAGGGATCGGCCAGCACCACCGAGGTGCCCGGCAGCGCCTGCGGCAGGTTGTAGATGAAGATCAGCAGGACCAGCAGCGGCACGCTGCGAAAGAACCAGATGTAGCCTCGTGCCGGCAGGTTGAGCGCGGGATGCCGGGACTGCTTGGCCAGGGCGATGAAGAAGCCCAGGGCGATGCTGATGACCCAGGTGAGGGTGCTGAGTTTGATGACGGTCCAGGTTGCCAGCCAGAATTGAGTGTCGCCGATAAGGCCGAACATGTAGTTCCAGTCGAAAGTCATCGTTAAAACCTGTCGCCATTCATTGGAAGGACACGCCCGAAGAGGGCTGTCCGGTCGCTGCAATTACAGAATTGGCAATCGGCGGACTTATCGTCAATTAACAAATTACGGGCCTTTGTATAGGACTTTGCTATACAGGGGCAGCAGCTCTTAGAGGCCTTTTCCCCTATGCCCTCATAAGGGGCAAAGTGCCGCCATAAAAGGCCGTAGTGCAGGATTTTGGTGCACTGGCGCGACAAAGAAGCAACGAAGATCCGTTGAATTTTCAAGGGTTTGATGGGGGTGGGCGGCGGTCGCAAGCAGCCTGGCACAGCTTTCGCTTCGAGAGTAAAGGCTATGCAGAGACGAGTTCTGTACAGTTTTTTCCTATAGGTAATCCGTGACCCACTTTACGCTCAGGCAACTTCGTTATTTCGTCGCGGTGGTCGAGGAAGACAGCATCGTCGAGGCGGCGCGACAACTGCACATCTCCCAGCCGTCGATTTCCGTCGCCATCAAGAATCTCGAAGAAAGTTTCGAGCAGAAGTTGTTTATCCGCCATCACGCCCAGGGCGTTTCCCTCACCGCCAGCGGGCGCCGACTCTATGAAAAGGCCAAGGAACTGTTGCGGCTGTCCCACGAGCTGGAACAGAACGCCAAGGCGGAAAACGAGATGGTCTCGGGCACCGTGGCCATCGGCTGTTTCGAATCCGCCGCGCCGCTCTACCTGCCCAAGCTGGTCGCCGGCTTCAAGCGGCTCTATCCGGAAATCACCATCCAGTTGCACGACGGCGAGCAGCACGAACTCATGCACGGCGTGCACCGGGGACGCTTCGACCTGGTGTTTCTCTACGATCTGGAACTGGGTGATTCCATCACCAAGGAAAAGCTCAATGCGCCGCACAAGCCCTATGCCCTGTTGCCCATCGCCCACCCCCTGGCGGGCAAGAAGGCGGTGACGCTCAGGGAGCTGAGTCGCGAGCCCATGATCCTGCTGGACGTGGTGCCCAGCCGTAACTACTTCATCGACATCTTCAAGGAAAAGGGCTACCACCCCACGGTGGCCTACAGCTCCCCCTCCATCGAGATGGTGCGCTGCATGGTGGGGCAGGGTCTGGGCTTTTCCGTGCTGGTCACCCGGCCAACCACCGACCTGACCTACGACGGCAAGCGCCTGGCCCAGGTCAACATCCACGACGACATGCCGGCCTCGACCTTCATCATGGCCTACCTGCGCAACAACGAGCCGACCAAGGCGACGCGGCTGTTCATGGACTACTGCCGGAGTGTCGATCTGTCGCCGGTGCCGGCGGAAAGCCCGGCAGGCTGAACGCCGTGCTGGCATTTACTCATCTTCCGGGCGAAAGGGCAGGGATAGACGGCTCCGGGCTGGTCGCCGATGCGTGATGTAAAGTAGAATCAATATCATCCAGGCATCATCGAGCAGGCAGCACCCGTCATGAGTGATATGGCTCTCGCATCCTCACGCCATCTTCATCGGCTCTATTGCGACCACAGCGGCTGGCTACAGGCCTGGTTGCGGCGGCGGTTGGGCAGCGAATGGGATGCGGCCGATCTCAGCCAGGAGGCCTTTCTGCGGCTGGTGCGCAACCCCGAGGTGCTGGGCGAACTGCAGGAGCCGCGGGCGTACCTGGTGACCATCGGCAAGCGCCTGCTGATCAATTTCCAGCGCCGACGCAGCCTGGAGCAGGCGTATCTCGACGCCCTGGCCGAGCTGCCCGAAGCCTGCGCGCCATCGCCCGAGCAACGCTGGGTCCTGCTGGAAACCCTGCAGGCCCTCGATGAACTGCTCGACGGCCTGCCCGCCAAGGTGCGCCATGCCTTCCTGCTCAGCCAGCTCGAAGACCTCACCTACCGCGAGATCGCCGAGCGCTTGCAGGTCTCCGAGCGCACCATCAAGAGATACATGGCGCAGGCCTATGAGCATTGCCTGCTGGCGGAGCTGTGCTGAGCGGCGCCCAGGACCGTCGGCGAACAGCGATCCGTGAGGCCGCAGGCTGGCTGGCGTTGCTGGAATCCGGTGCGGCTGGCGAGCGCGAACACCAGCAACTGCAGGCCTGGCGCCAGGCCCATGCCGAGCACGAGCGGGCCTGGCAGGCGGCCTTGGCGCTGCAGCAACGCTTCGCCGCGGTGCCGTCGCGGCTGGCCATGGCCAGTCTGCAACCGGTCGATCGCGGCCGGCGTACCGCCTTGCGTCAATTGCTCGGCCTGGCGGTGGTGGTACCGACGGGGTGGTGGCTGACCCAGGAAGTGCCGTTGGACGTCTGGACCGCTGATCTCTCCACCGCCACCGGCGAACGCCGCAGCCTGACCCTGGCCGACGGCAGCCTGTTGCAACTCAATACCGCGACTGCGGTAAATCTGGATCAAGCGCGGCGCCGGCTGACCCTCGTGCAGGGCGAGCTCTCGCTACAGGTGCCCGGACCCCAGGCGTTGACGCTGGAAACCCGCTTCGGGGCCCTGACGGTGCGTCAGGCCGAGGTCTGCGTGCAGCAGGACGATGAAGGGTGCGACGTGCGGGTGGTCAGCGGTAGCGTGGGCGTGCGGCCGCTGAGCGGCCCGGGGTTGGCGTTGGGCAAGGGCCAGCAATTGCGCCTCAATGCCCTGGGGATCGGTGCCATCGAGCCGTTTTCCGCGGCGCTGCTGAGCTGGCGCCAGGGCGTGCTGATCGCCCAGGACCAGCCACTGGGCGAATTCCTGCAGCAATTCAGTCGCTATCGTCCTGGCCTGCTGCGCTGGGATCCCGCGGTGGCCAACCTCAGGGTCACCGGCAGCTTTCAGCTCGCCGATACCGACCGGGTACTGGCGCTGCTGGCCGCGACGCTGCCGGTGGAGCTGCACTGGCGTACCCGCTTCTGGGTGACCCTGAAACCTCGCGCGGTCGCCGTCTGAAAAAAGTCTGTCCCCTTTTTCGTACCTGTCGGTCATTAACGGCATAGGACAACCAAAAGGAGGGGGATTCGATGGTGACGTTGGTATTGCGGCCGTTGCTGCGCACGGGCTTGCTGGTGGCGTTGAGTGGTACTCCCTGGTGGGCGGGTTCTGCCTGGGCCCAGGAGGCCGCCCGCCGGCATTACGAGATTCCCGCCGGCAGTCTCGCCCAGACGCTGACGCGCTTCGCCGCGGAGTCCGGCGTCAATCTGGCGGTGGATCCGGGGCTGGTGGGCAAGCGCGACAGCGCTGGCCTCAACGGTGACTATGGCGTGGAGGAGGGCTTCAGCCGCCTGCTGGCCGGCTCGGGGTTGCGGCTGCAACCGCTGGGGGAGCGCGACTTCACCCTGGCGCCAGCGCCGCAGGACAGCGGCGTCCAGGAGCTGGCCAGCACCTCCATCGTCGCCACCAGCCTGCAGGCGGATGACGCGCCCTACGCCGGTGGCCAGGTCGCGCGGCAAGGCTCCCAGGGACTGCTGGGCAATCGCGACTTCATGGACACGCCCTTCAGCCAGACCTCCTACACCGCCCAGACCGTCCAGAATCTCCAGGCCCGCACCCTTACCGACCTGATCGCCAGCGATCCCTCGGTGCGCTCCACCAATCCGTCGGGTGGTCGCTTCGAGCAGTTCACCATCCGCGGTTTCAGCCTGTTCAACAGCGACGTCGCCTACAACGGGCTCTATGGCGTGCTGCCGACCTATTCCATCGACATGGAGATGGCCGAGCGGGTCGACATCCTCAAGGGGCCGAGCCAGCTGCTCAACGGCATCTCGCCTCGCGGCAGCGTCGGTGGAGGCATCAACGTGGTGCCCAAGCGCGCCACCGATCAGCCCATCACCGAAATCACCGGCAGCTATGCCTCCGACAGCCAGGTAGGCGGCGCCGTGGACATCGGCCGTCGCTTCGGCGAGGACAATCGCTTCGGGATGCGCTTCAACGGCGTCAAGCAAGCCGGCGACACCACCTGGGATCACCAGCACGTCGACCGGCAGATGGGCGTGCTCGGTCTGGACTATCGCGTGGAACGCCTGCGCCTGGGCCTCGATCTCGGCCACACCGAGCGCGACACCGACGCGCCCCAGGAGCGGGTGCTGGTCGGCGCCAATGCCCGGGTGCCCGATGCCGACGATGTGCGCCACAACTATGCCCAGCGCTGGACCCGCGCCCAGACCAAGGACACCTTCGGCGCCCTGCGTGGCGAATTCGACGTCGACGATTCGCTGATGGTCTACGGCGCCGTGGGCGCGCGCCGCAGCGATCACGATTTCCTGCGCCACAATGTGTCCCTCACCAACGACGCTGGCGACTTCACCGTCCAGCCGCGCGACTTCACCCGCGACGAAAACGTCCGCACCGCCAACGTGGGCGCGCGCAAATGGCTGCAGACCGGGCCGGTCAGCCACGAGCTCAATGTCAGTGCCGACTACTTCTACATGGACTTCGAAAACGGTGGCGGGCGCTACGCCAGCGGGGCCAGCAACCTCTATGCGCCCCGCGACGTGCCCGCGCCGGGCGTGCGCACCCGGTCCGATGCCAAGGACTACACCGAGAACCGCTTCAGCGGCGTGGCCCTGGCCGACACCCTGGGCTTCTTCGACGACCGCCTGCTGGTCACCCTCGGCGCCCGCTGGCAGCGGGTCAAGGTGGACGACTGGTCCGATGGGGTGAAGCAAACCACTGCCTACGACGAGGAGAAGGTCTCGCCCTCGGCGGGGGTGCTGTTCAAGGCCACCGAGCGCCTGTCGCTCTATGCCAACTACATGGAAGGTCTCAGCCAGGGCAAGATCGCGCCGTCCACCGCGCTGAACGAGGACGAGATCTTCCCGCCCTTCATCAGCCGCCAGGCGGAGGTGGGCGCCAAGTACGACTTCGGCGCCGCGGCCGTGACCGCGAGTGCCTTCCGCATCAAGCAGCCAGCCTACGAGACCAACGCCACCAGCCGTACCTTCGGTCCCAACGGCAAGCGGGTAAACGACGGGGCGGAGCTGAGCGTGTTCGGCGAGCCGCTGGCCGGCTTCCGCGTGCTGGGCGGCCTGATGTACATCGACAGCGAACTCAGGGACACCGTGGGTGGCACCTTCGACGGCAATCGCGCCCCGGCCACGCCCAGGCTCAATGCCAACCTCGGCGCCGAACTGGACATCCCGGCGGTGCCCGGCCTGACCCTGACCGGACGGGGGATCTACACCAGCTCCCAGTATCTGGACCAGGCCAACAGCAAGGAAATCGACGCCTGGCATCGCTTCGACGTGGGCGCGCGCTACGCCTTCAAGGTCGACGCCACCCGCGTGACCCTGAGGGCGTCGGTGGAGAACGTGATGAACGAGCGCTACTGGGCCTCCGCCGGCGCGTCCGACGACAGCGAACCCGGCCTGACGATCTCCACGCCGCGGACCTTCGTCTTCTCCACCACCCTGGCGTTCTGAGGCCGCCGGAGCCCGCTGCTGCGCAGGGCTCGGGCAGTCCTGCGCAGCGGCAGATTGTATGAGCCGTTAATTACCGGCAGAACCTTGCTGCGTTATTCGGTTGAAAGTCGTTATTCATCGACAGGAGTGCCCTGCGGATATAGCTGAAACAAGATCCTTATCAAGCTCATTACCGAGCTATTTCAATAACGGACTGTAGTGAGTTCGGGTTTCCTGTCGTCCGCACATTGGCCAAAGTTGGGCGAGTTCAAAGACTGGGCTATTTGCCGGAATACCGGTTGAAGGATGAGAATGAAACTGATTATCGTTACCGAAGATAAACGTCCCGAGGTCTGACGCCATGCTTCAACCATCCCTCAGTCGCGATACCGCAGTAGCCGACAACGCCTTCTTTCTCGCTCGCCAGGCGCGCTTCGAATCAAATGTCCGCAGCTATCCGCGCAAGCTGCCGCTGGCCATCGCCAAGGCCGCCGGTGTCTGGGTGACCGACGTCGAAGGCAAGACCTACCTGGATTGCCTGGCCGGGGCCGGCACCCTGGCGCTGGGGCACAACCATCCGGCGGTCACCGCGGCCATCACCGACTTTCTCGGCAGCGGCCTGCCTATGCACAGCCTGGACCTCACCACGCCGCTCAAGGACGCCTTCAGCGAGCGCCTGCTGGGTCTGCTGCCGGGTCGGGCGGAAGACTACTGCCTGCAATTCTGCGGGCCGTCCGGCGCCGATGCGGTGGAAGCGGCGCTGAAGCTGGCCAAGAAGGTCACCGGACGCAGCAACGTGGTGGCCTTCTCCGGCGGCTACCACGGCATGACCCACGGCGCCCTGGCCGTGACCGGCAATCTCGCGCCCAAGCAGGGCGTGGCGGGGTTGATGCCCGGGGTGCAATTCCTGCCCTATCCCCATGAGTACCGCTGCCCGCTGGGACTGGGCGGCGAGCAGGGCGCCGCGGCCCTGGCGCGCTATCTGGAGCGGTTCTTCGGCGATGTGGAAAGCGGCGTCTGCCGGCCGGCGGCGGTGATCGTCGAGGCGGTCCAGGGGGAGGGCGGCGTCAACCCGGCACCGGCGGCCTGGCTGCGGACCCTGCACCAGGTCACCCGGGCGCACGGCATCCTGCTCATCGTCGACGAGGTCCAGACCGGCTTCGGTCGCACCGGCGAGCTATTCGCCTGCCAGCATGCCGGCATCGAGCCCGACATCCTGGTGCTGTCCAAGGCCGTGGGCGGTGGCCTGCCGCTGGCCCTGCTGGCGATTCGCCGCGAATTCGACGCCTGGGAGCCCGGTGGCCATACCGGGACCTTTCGCGGCAATCAACTGGCGATGGCCACGGGGCTGGCCACCCTGGAGGTCATCGAGCGCGAAGGCCTGGTCAGCCATGCCGCCCAGCTCGGTGGCTGGCTCAAGCGGCATCTGGAGCGGCTGCGCGGGCGTTTCCCCGCCATCGGCAATGTCCGTGGCCTCGGCCTTATGCTGGGCCTGGAGATCGTCGCTGCGGGTGGCGAAGCGGATTCGCTCGGCAGCCTGCCCGCCGATCCCGCCCTGGCGGCGGCCATCCAGCGCCACTGTTTCGCCCAGGGGCTGCTGCTGGAGCGCGGCGGCCGCGACGGCAACGTGGTGCGCCTGCTGCCCCCGCTGATCCTGCAGGAAAGCCACTGCCTGGTGCTGCTCGAACGCCTGGAGGCGGCCCTCGTGGCGGCGCTGGCCGCGCCCCGTGGCTGAGCGCAAGGCACCACCCGAGTGCCGTGACACCGGATCGCTCCCCGCGACGCCCAACCTTCTGGACACTGCCATGACTTCTTTCGAATCCACGCTGCTTTCCCGCATCGTCAGCGAGCTGGCGTCTTCCCATGCCCTGATGAATTGCCTGATCAAGGAATTCGCCCTGCCGGAAAAGTGCCTGACTTATAACTGGCCGGAAGATCGGCGCGGTATAGCGCCGGCCAATCATCTGAGTTGGTTGCAAGACGGCGGCGTCCCCTTGCTGATCAACTTTCCTGGAGACCGCCAGTTCTTTCTGGTCGTCGATCGACAGGATGAACTCGGCAGCCAGCGTTATCTATCCGATATCTATGTAAGACGCGGCGACCAGCCCTGGTATTGCCCGGACTTTCCTGCCTTCATCGATTATCTGCTGGAGGCCTGCGAAGAACTCGCCGGCGCCCACAATGGCGAGTTGCTGCAGCAGGTCCTGCAGAGTCAGCGCCTGACCGCGGCCATCGTCGACCACGTGCAGGTCACCCGACATCCCGCGCCGCTCAGCGACTACCTGGCCAGCGAGCAGGGCTTGTGGTTCGGCCATCCCAATCACCCGGCGCCCAAGGCGCGGCGCTGGCCGGAGCCTCTGCCGGCCGAGGCCTATGCACCGGAGTTGCACACCAGCACCCCCATGCACGTGCTGGAGGTGCCGCGCGCCGGGTTGCAGGTGGCTGGCAACGGCCTGAGCGATGACCAGGTGCTGCAGGGCTTCGTGGACCAGGCGCAGGCCGCTCCGGAGCGGGCGCGGATCGTGCTGCACCCGGTCCAGGCGCAGCTGTTCCTGGGCGATCCGCGGGTCCAGGCGCTGGTCAGCGAGGGGCAGATCCGTGACCTCGGGCCCAGCGGCGCCCTGGCCAGTCCCACCGCCTCCATGCGCACCTGGTACCGCGCGGGCCATACCTTTTTCGTCAAGGGCTCGCTGAATGTGCGCATCACCAATTGCGTGCGCAAGAACGCCTGGTACGAACTGCAGAGCAGCCTGATCGTCGACCGCCTCATGCAGCGCCTGCAGGGGCGGGTGGCGGGCCTGGACATGGTGCGTGAGCCGGGTGCCCTGAGCTGGGCACCGCCGGCGGCGAGTGCCGAGGACGAGCGCTGGTTCCGCGAGCAGACCGGCGCCATCCTGCGCGAGAATTTCTGCCTGGAGCATGGCGCCGACTGCTGCCTGCTGGCCGGCACCCTGTTCGCCCGCGACACCCGCCTGCAGCCGCTGCTGCAGGACTTCCTCAGCCGCTGCGGCGGTCGGGAAACCAGCGATCAGGCGCGACTGGCCTGGTTCCAGGATTACCAGCGGCTGTTGCTGGGGCCGGTGCTGCGACTGTTCTTCGAGCACGGCGTGGTGCTGGAGCCGCACCTGCAGAATTGCGTGCTGGTGCATGACAATGGCCGGCCCGTCCGGCTGCTGCTGCGCGACTTCGAAGGCATCAAGCTGACCGATACCCTCGGCGCCGAGGCGCTGGACGCCCACGTCCATCCCCGGGTGCGCCAGTCGTTGCTCTACAGCCGCGACCAGGGCTGGCGGCGCATCGCCTACTGCCTGTTCGTCAATAACCTCGCCGAGGCGGTGCTGGCGCTGAGCTGGGAGCGTCCGCACCTGGCGCCGCGCCTGTGGCGGCAGGTGGAAGCCGAGCTGATCGCCATCCGCCGGGACCTGCAACGCGCCGCGCCCGAGCTGGATGCGCTGATCGCCGGCCAGCCGATTCCCTGCAAGACCAATCTCAAGGTGCGCCTCGCCGCCCAGGCCGATCGCCAGGCTGGCTACGTGCAGTTGCCTTGCCCCTGGGGCGCGGAGGTGCGTCATGGGTGAGCTACCGGCCGTGGTCCGCGCCGCCCTGGTGGAGGCCCAGGCGCAGTCCGGCGATCCCCTGGCGGCCTTCGTCTACGACCTTGATGCCCTGCGGCGGCACGTCGCCGCGCTGATGGCCGAATTGCCGCCGGGCGTGGAGCTGTACTACGCCATCAAGGCCAACAGCGAGGCGCCGATCCTGGCGGCCCTGGCGCCGCTGGTGCACGGCTTCGAGATCTCCTCCGGTGGCGAGATCGATCGCCTCGCCGCCTGCCCGCAGCGCAAGCCGTTCATCTTCTCCGGTCCGGGCAAGCTGGATTCCGACCTGCGCACCGCCCTGAGCGCCGGGGTCGAAGCCATCCACCTGGAGAGCCTCGGCGAGATCCAGCGCCTGCAACGGCTGGCCCGCTCCCTGGGGCGGCTACAGCCGGTGTACATCCGCATCAATCCGCAATTGCCGGCCGGGCTGACCAGTACCCTGGCCATGGCCGGCACGGCGACGCCCTTCGGCTTCGACGAGGCCGACCTGCCCACCGCGGTGGCGGCGGTAGAAGCGGCCAGCCACCTGCAGCTGCAGGGCTTCCATGTGCATGCCCTGTCGCACCAGCACTCGGTCGAACGCCATCTGCACCTGCTGGACTTCTACCTGGAGCGCTGGCCACACTGGCGCGCCCTGGCCCGGCGCCCGGAGAGCCTGGTGCGGCTCAACGTCGGTGGCGGCATCGGGGTGGATTACCGCGAAGGTCGGCGATTCGACTGGGCGCGGCTGTGCGCGCACCTGCGCGCCCGTCTGGCCGCCCAGGCGCAGCCGCCGCTGATCCGCTTCGAACCGGGCCGTTTCCTCGCGGCCTTCTGCGGCTACTACACCATGGAGGTGCTGGATACCAAGACCAGTCATGGCCAGCACTTCCTGGTCTGCCGCGGCGGGACCCACCAGTTCCGCCTGCCGGTGGCCCAGGGACACGATCACCCGGTGCTGCACCTGCCCCGCGAGGCGCGAGCGACGGCGACCGGGGGCAAGGCCTGGACGGTGGTAGGCCAGCTCTGTACCCCCAAGGACATCCTCAGCCGCGGCCAGCCGCTGGGCGAGGTACGGGTGGGCGACCTGCTGGTGCTGCCCCTGGCCGGCGCCTATGGCTACAACATCTCCCACGCGGACTTCCTCTGCCATCCGCGCCCACGGCAACTGTTCCTCGACGGGAACGGGAGGGCCTCGGCGTGAGCGTGGCGATCCCGCGGGTCTGGGTGGCGGTGAACGTGCTGCTGGGCACGGTCACCGTCAGCCTGGCCAATACCGCGCTCAATCCGGCGCTGCCGGCCTTCATCGCGGCCTTCGACCTGGGGCCGCTGCTGGCCAGCTGGATCGTCGCCGGCTTCATGGTCGCCATGGGCATCACCATGCCGCTGACCGGTTTCCTGGCCGGGCGCCTCGGGCGCCGGCGGCTCTATCGCCTCGGGCTGCTGGCCTTCATCGCCGGTTCGGCGCTGGGCGCCCTGGCCGAGTCCATCGCCGGCGTGCTGCTGGCGCGCATGGTTCAGGGGGTGGCCAGCGGCCTGATGATTCCCCTGGCGCTGGGCATCATCTTCTCCGTCTATCCCAAGGAGGAGCGCGGGCGGGTGACCGGCTGGTGGGGTGGGGCGGTGATGCTGGCGCCGGCGGTAGGGCCCTTGTGCGGCAGCCTGCTGCTGGAGGTGTTCGACTGGCGCGCCCTGTTCCTGCTCAACGTCCCGGTGGGCCTGCTGGCCCTGGCCATGGGGCAGGTGGTGCTGCCCGCGGATGCCCCCCGCGAACACCAGCCCTTCGACCTGGCCGGCTACCTGCTGATCGCCGGTGGCCTAGGGTTGCTGCTGGTGACCCTCGGCCGGCTGCGCGAGCTGGCGGCGCTGGGCGAACCCCTCAATCTGCTGGCCCTGGCGGCCGGCTTCCTGTGCCTGCTGGCCTTTGTCCGGCTGCAACTGCGGCGCAACCATCCGCTGCTGCCGCTGCGACTGTTCGCCCTGCGCGGCTACCGGGCCAGCGTCATCATCGCCGTGGTCCAGGCGGTGGGCATGTTCGAATGCCTGGTGCTGCTGCCGCTGCTCATCCAGCTGGTACTGGGCCACAGCGCGCTCTGGACCGGTCTGGCACTGCTCTGCACGGCGCTGGCGGCGGCGCTGTTCGGTCAGGTCGGCGGGCGCCTGCTCGACCGCCGCGGACCCCGTGGCGTGATCGCCACCGGTCTGGCGCTCAGCGGCCTGGCCACCCTGGCCCTGGGTGTGGTTGGCAGCCATGCCGGACTCGCCTGGATCTGCGCGCTGATGGTGCTGCGCGGCGTCGGCCTGGGGCTGTCCTACATGCCGGCCACCACCGCCGGCCTCAATACCCTGCCGGATGCCCAGGTCACCCAGGGCGCGGCCATGAACAACATCGCCCGGCGCCTGGTGTCCTCGGTGGCCGTGGTGGCCGCCTCCCTGTGGCTGGAACTGCGCCTGGGCGGCGCGGCTGGCTGGGGCCCGCGCCAGGCTGCCACCGGCGTCGCCATCCAGGACGCCTTCAGCGCCACCGGTCTGTTCATCCTGCTGGCACTGCCCTGGGCCTGGCGCTTTCCCGCCGGCCAATCCCTTTCCGTTCGGAGGTACTCATGACCGCTCAGCTTTCACTTCCTGCGCAGCCCTGGCCGTCGCCCGCCGACGCCGCCCTCTATCGCCAGGTCGAGCAGCGCGTGGTGGCGCAATTGCTGCAGACGCTGATCTACGAAGAGGTGCTCAGCGCCCAGGTACAGCCAGTGGCGGATGGTCTAGCGCAGTATCGCCTGGCCGGTCGCGCCGCCGATGGCCAACCGGTGCAGTACCTGGGCTATGCGCCCGCCGCTGCCAGCTTCGGTCTGATCCGCCTGGACCCCCAGCGCCTGGTGCGCCAGGACGCCCAGGGGAGCCGTGCGCCGACGCTGCACGAGACCCTGGCCGAATTGCTCGGCGAGCAGAGCGACGCGCCGCTGTGGCCGCGCTTCGTCCAGGAGCTGGAGCAGACCCTGCTCAAGGACCTGCAGTCGCGCCGCCAGGATTATCGTCCCGACCGCCCGGCCCACGAGCTGGACGTGGATGCCCTGGAGCGGCACTTCATGGATGCCCATGGCTACCACCCCTGCTACAAGTCGCGCATCGGCTTCTCCCTGGCCGAGAATCGCCGCTACGGACCGGAATTCGGCGAGCCGATCCAGCTGGTCTGGCTGGCCCTGGCGCGCGAGCGGGCCTCGGTGGGGCATTCCAGCCGTCTGGACTTCCCGGCCTTCATCGCCGAGGAATTCGGTGCCCAGCGCTGGGCAGCCCTGGCCGCCGAGTGGCGCGAACAGGGTCGGGCGCTGGACGACTACCAGCTGATTCCCGTGCATCCCTGGCAGTGGGAGCAGCACCTCGCCGCGCTGTTCCAGCCCGAGCTGGTGAGCGGCGAGCTGCTCTACCTGGGCACCTCTCGCGACCAGTACGCCGCCCAGCAGTCGATCCGCACCCTGGCCAACCGCAGTGCGCCCCGGCGGCCCTACGTCAAGCTGGCGATGTGCCTGACCAATACCTCCAGTACCCGCATCCTGGCGCGCCATACGGTGCTCAACGGGCCAATCATCACCGACTGGCTGCAGCGCCTGATCGAAACCGATGCCACGGCCCGCGACCTGGACTTCGTGGTGCTCGGCGAGGTCGCCGGCGTCGCCTACGACAGTCGCACGCTGCCGGTCAGTCGCGCGGGGCAGGTCTACGGCACCCTCGGCGCCGTCTGGCGCGAGAGCATCCATGCCTATCTGCGTGCGGATGAACAGGCGGTACCCTTCAACGGCCTGACTCAGGTGGAGAATCGTTATGGCCAGGGCGCGCCGCAGCCCTTCGTCGCCGCCTGGATCGAGCGCCACGGCCTGGACGCCTGGCTGCGGCAACTGCTCAAGGTCACGGTGACGCCGCTGATGCACATGCTCCACGCCGAAGGCATCGGCATGGAGTCCCACGGCCAGAACATCGTGCTGATCCACCGCGACGGCTGGCCGCTGCGCATCGCCCTCAAGGACCTCCACGATGGCGTGCGCTATGCCGAGCGCCACCTGGCGCGTCCGGAGCTGCGCCCGACCCTGGAGTGCTTGCCGGCGAGCCATGCGCGGATCAACCGCAACTCCTTCATCCTCACCAAGGACGTGGACGCGGTGCGGGACTTCACCTGCGATGCCTTCTTCTTCATCGCCCTGGGCGAGCTGGCGGTGTTTCTGCGTCAGCACTTCGCCCTGGCCGAGGCCGACTTCTGGCAGGCGACCGCCACGGTCATCCTCGACTACCAGCGCGCCCATCCCCAGCACCGGGAGCGCTATGCGCTGTTCGACGTCTTCGCCCCCACCTTCGAGGTGGAGGAGCTGACCAAGCGGCGCCTGCTGGGCGATGGCGAGCGGCGTTTCAAGGCGGTGGCCAATCCCCTGCATCCCTACCGGCCCGCCGCATGCTGAGGCGCAATCGACTCAAGGCCGCCCTGGCGGCCGGCACGCCCAGCCACGGCCTGTTCGCCTCGTTGCCCACGCCCGCCAGCATCGAGCTGATCGCCGAAGCCGGCTACGACTTCGTGATCATCGACCTGGAGCACGTGCTGATCAATCCGGAAACCCTGGAGAACATGATCCGCACCGCCGAGAGCTACGACCTCACGCCCCTGGTGCGGGTGCCGGACACCGAGCCCAAGCGCCTGCTGCGCCTGCTCGATGCCGGCGCCCAGGGGATCGTGCTGCCCTGCGTGGAAAACCCGGCAGTGCTGGCCGCCGCGGTGCGCGCCTGCAAATACCACCCAGAGGGCGAGCGCAGCCTCAATGCCGGGCGGCCTGGCTCCTTCGGCAAAACCAGCCTGGCCGACTACGTGACCCGCGCCAATGCGCAGATCCTGGTGGTCGCCATGATCGAGAGCGCCACCGGCGTTGCCCGGGCAGCGGAGATCGCCGCGGTGCCGGGAGTGGACCTGCTGCTCGAAGGGGCGGCGGACCTGTCGCAATCCCTCGGTCGCCCCTGGCGCATCGCCGATCCGGAGGTGCAGGAGGCCCTGCGCCAGACCTGGGACTCGGCAAGACGCCAGGGCACACCCTACTGCGCCATCCCCCGGCAGCCGGAGGACCTCGACCTCTGGCGCGCCCGGGGCGTCACCACCTTCGTGCTCGGCGACGAGCGCGGCATCGCCTTCCGGGCCCTGCAGGCCCGCCTGACCGCCCATTCCTGCGGAGAATCCCCATGAACGCCCAGACCCTCGCCACCGATCTGATCCTGCAGGACCTGTTCGACTGCCTGCTGGCCGAAGACGTCTTCGCCCCGCTGGCCGTGACCCTCGCGGCCGCGGCCCCGGAACTTCCCGCCACCCTGCAACCGGCCGCCCCGGAGGAGCGCCTCTGGGAGTGCTGCTGCGATCCCCGCGAGCAGCGCTTCATCGCCGCGCGGGTGCGTCCGGGTATCACCCAGGCCTGGGTAAAGGTGCCCGGTACGCCGATCCTGGCGCGCCAGGGCGACGCCTGGAGCACCCTCACGCCCGAGGCCTTCGTCAGCCTGGTCTTCGCCGAGGCGGCGGCCGCTCCGGAGCAGGCACGGGGCATCGCCCTGCTGCGCGAGACCCTGGCCACCAGCCTGCGCCAGACCCGGCTGTCGCTGGAAAGACCCCTGGTCCCGGGTCCGCTGCTGGAGGGCGACGGCCAGGCCGCCTTCCTGCAACTGGAGCGCTGGGCCGCCCTGCGGGATCGACCCTATCACCCCCTGGCCAAGGCCAAGCTGGGCCTGAATGACGCCGACTACCAGGCCTACCAGGCCGAATTCGGCCAACCCGTGCGCCTGGCCTGGGTCGCGGTGCGCCGCGATCAGCTGCTGTGCGGAGAGGGCGTGGCGGCGGACGGCCAGGGGCCGGCGGCCGACCTGCTGACCCCAGCGGCGCTGGCCGAGTTGCAGGCTGAATTGCAGCAGCGCGGCCTGGCCGAGAGTCACCTGGCGCTGCCGGTACACCCCTGGCAACTCGCCGAGGGACTGCCGGGCCGGCTGGACGAGGCCTTCGCCAGCGGCGTCTGCCAGCACCTGGACTTCGCCGGCGCACGTTGCCACGCGACCTCGTCGCTGCGCTCCATGCTCATGGAGGAGGGCGCGGGCGTCGCCCAGCTCAAGTTGCCCATGGCGGTGCATTCCCTGGGCGCCTCGCGCTACCTGCCGGCAGTAAAGATGATCAACGGCTCGCGCAGCGAGGCCCTGTTGCGCCAGGCGCAGGCCCTGGACCCGGTGCTCGCGGAGAGCCTGCACCTGTGCGACGAATCGCGCTGGTGGGCCTTCATGCCGCCGGCGGCGACCCTGTTCGACGAGGCGCCGCGGCATCTCTCGGCCATGGTGCGCGGCTATCCCGCGGCGCTGCTGGCCGATCCCGACTGCCGCCTGCTGCCCATGGCCGCGCTCGGCACAAAGCTGCCGGGCAGTCGCCGACATTTCTTCGACGACTGGCTGGCAGCCCGGGCGCTGGCACCGACGCCGGCCAACGTCCTGCTGTTGCTGGGTGAGCTGTGCCACAGCTTCATCGATCTCAACCTGCGCCTGTTCCGCCTCGGCCTGCTCGGCGAGGTGCACGGGCAGAATGCCGTGCTGGTCTGGCGCGCCGGGCGCATCCAGGGCCTGCTGCTGCGCGATCATGACTCCCTGCGCCTGTACGTGCCCTGGCTGGAGCGCCAGGGGTTGGCCGATCCGCAGTACCGGATCAAGCCCGGCCATGCCCAGACGCTCTATCACGAGCATCCGCGCGATCTGCTGTTCTGGTTCCAGACGCTGGGCATCCAGGTCAACCTCAGGGCCATCTTCGAGACCGTCGCGAACTGCTACGCTGTCCCGCTGACCGCTGCCTGGACGCTGCTGCGCGAGGTACTGGAGGAACGCATCGCGGCCCTGGATTTCGACGCCGAGGCCCGGGCGCTGCTCCGGGAGACCTTGTTCGAGGCGCCGGACTGGCCGCAGAAGTGGCTGCTGCGCCCGATGATCGAGCGGGCCGGTGGGCCCGGCAGCATGCCGTTCGGCAAGGGCAGGGTGGTCAATCCCTTTCATCAGGTGAGCCATGCCCGCTAGTGTTTCCCTCTCTATGACTCGCCGCCGCCTGCTCGGGCTCGGCGGCGTGCTCGCCACCGGCCTGGCGCTGCCGCCAGGCGTCGCCCGGGCGCAGTCCACGCGCGTGGCCACGCTGTTCCAAGGCGCCACCGACAGCGCCGTGGCCCTGGGGCTCAGGCCTTGCGGGGTGGTCGAGTCCTGGAGCGAGAAACCCGTCTATCGCTACCTGCGCCCGGCGCTGGCAGGAGTGCCCTCGCTGGGTCTGGAAACCCAGCCGAGCCTGGAGGACCTGGCGCTGCTGGCGCCGGAGCTGATCGTCGCTTCGCGCTTTCGCCATGGCCGGATCGCACCCTTGCTGCAGCAGCTGTGCCCGGTGGTGATGCTGGGGGAGGTCTTCGAATTCAAGCAGACCCTGCTGGCCCTGGGCACCGCCGCGGGGTGTGAAGCGGACGCCACGGCCCTGCTGCAGGCCTGGCAGGCGCGCATCGCCCGTCTGCGCGAGGCGCTGCAACGCCATTACGGGGCCCAGTGGCCGCCGACGGTGGCGGTACTGGATGTGCGCGCCGATCACCTGCGCAGCTACCTGCCCGACAGCTTCGCCGGGCGGGTACTCAGCGAACTGGGCTTCGCCTGGCCGGCGGCCAGCCAGGGCAGCGCCGCGCCCTCGATCAAGCTGACCTCCCGGGAAAGCCTGCCGGTGGTGGAGGCCGAAGTCTTCTTCGTCTTCCTGCGCGCCGACCAGGCCGCGGTGCAGCGCAACTACGCCAGTCTGCTCGAACACCCGCTCTGGCAACGCCTGAGCGCCCCCCGGCGCGGGCAGGTCTGGCGGGTCGACGGGGTGGCCTGGAGCCTGGGCGGCGGCATTCTCGCGGCGAATCGGCTGCTGGACGATATCGAGGGCGTTCTGGCCACCCAGGGGGCCGCATGAGCGCACCCTTCAGATTGCTGCTGCTCGCCCTGGCCCTGGCGCTGACCGCCGTGCTGAGCCTCTCGGTCGGTGCGCGCTGGATCGCGCCTAGCAGCGTGGTTGCGGCGCTGGTGCAGGATCCTTCTCTGGCGCTGGATGCCACCCTGGTCAACACCACGCGCCTGACGCGGCTGCTGGTCGCTCTGGTGGTGGGTGCCAACCTGGCGGTGGCCGGTGCCCTGATGCAGGCCATGACGCGCAATCCCCTGGCTTCGCCGGGGCTGTTCGGCATCAACGCCGGGGCCACCTTCGCCCTGGTGCTGGGCATCACCCTGCTGGGACTGTCCAGCACGGAAGGCTGGGTGCTCTGCGCGCTGCTGGGCGCGGCGGTGGCCGGCACCCTGGTCTGGATCCTGGGCAACCGGGGCCAGGCGCGCCTGACGCCGCTGCGCATCGTGCTGGCTGGCGCCGCCCTGGCGGCGCTGTTCACCGCCTTCAGCCAGGCGCTGCTGGTGATCAATCAGGAGGGCCTGGACAGCGTGCTGTTCTGGCTGGCCGGTTCGGTGGGTGAGCGCAACCTGGCCATGGCTGCGCCCCTGCTGGTGTTCAGCCTGCTGGCCCTGGCCGCCGCCATGGTCCTGGCCGGGCAGCTGGATGTACTGGTCGCCGGTGACGACCTGGCCCGTGGCCTCGGCCAGCCGATCGGACTGATCCGCTTGCTGGCCGGGGTGCTGGTGATCTGCCTGGCCGGCAGCGCCGTGGCCCTGGCCGGCAACATCGGCTTCATCGGCCTGATGGTGCCGCATCTGGTGCGCGGGCGGTTTGGCCCCGCGCGCAACCCGCCACGCGGGCGGCTGCCCCGGTGCGCC